>DATLVT010000399.1:0-10022 GCA_035577105.1 Polyangia bacterium | reverse complement strand
CCGAAGAACAGAAGAAGGCGGACGCCGAGGAGGAAGAGCGGCGCAAGAAGGCTGGCGAACTGGCTGACAAAAAAGAGGCGGTCGACGAGGGACAGGCCAAGCGCGCCAAGGAAAAAGCCGGCAAGCTGGGCCACCAGGACGCCCCCGTGCGCGACACCGTGATCACCAGGGGTGACAAGGACGTCCTGCGCGAGAAGGTCTCCAAGGTCGGGCTGCTGGGGTTGATCGGCAAGGAGAAGCCGCAAGGGTCGGGGCTGTCCAAGCTGTTCGCCGAGAGCAACGACATCGAACAGGCGGTGGCTGGCATGGCCGGGGCCAAGGTGGTGGCGGGGCGCGGGGCGCAGGGGCTGTCCACCAGCGGTTCGGGCGCCGGGGGCGGCGGCACCGGGTTCGGCCACATCTATGGTTCGGGCAATCTGGACACCGGCGGACGCGGCAGCAAAGGTCGCGGGCGCGGGCCCAAGCTGGGCGATCGCGGCGAGCGCGAGGTGAAGATCAGCATGTCCACCGGCAACGGCGAATCCGACGGGTCGCTGTCCAAGGACCAGATCGAAAAGGTGGTGCGCGCTCACGCCGCCGGCATCAAGTACTGCTATGAAAAAGAGCTGCAGCGCAAACCGACGCTGTCCGGGAACGTCGACATGTTCTGGGTCATCCTGCCCGACGGGTCGGTGCAGAAGGCCAACGTGAAGTCGACGTCGATGAGCGACGCCGCCGTCGAGGGCTGCATCATCCGCCAGGTCAAGCAGTGGCAGTTCCCCAAGGCGCCCGGCCAGACCATCGTCGGGCGATACCCGTTCCTGTTCAAGGGAGGGCACTGATGCGCGGCCGGCGCGCGGCGGGCGGCGCGACGCTGGCGCTGGCCCTGGCGCTGGCCCTGGCGACGTCCGCCTGTCAGTCGTTGAACACGCCGGTCTATTTCGCCGCGCAAAGCACGCTGGAGGCGGGCGGCGTCGACGACATGGGCAACCCGCGCCCCGACGGCACCGGCAGCCTGGTGCTGCGGTTCAGGCAGCCGACGCGCGCCGAGCAGCAGAAGATCGACGCCGACAAGCAACGCCTGGGGTTCGACGTCCCCTGGCTGCAGCGCGACCGCCTGCACATCGAGCTGCTGTACACCATCAAGAACCTGGACAGCGAGCCGGGCGTCTTCACCCTGCGCGTCGACGGCGCCAACGAATACACAAAGTACGACGAGACGGCCATCGCGGGCGCCTTCAAGGCCGCCAATCAAGACGCCGTACTGCTGCCGCTGCTGCGCGGGGGTCCGCAGATGCTGGCGCCGGGAGCGACGTACCAGGGGACGCTGCGCGAGGATGACTTCGTCGAGGCGTCGCTGGACCTGTACGCCATGGGGAAATGGATGGCCTCGTTCGCGTCGGTGCTGATCAACCGGTCCGAGGTCAACCCGGTGGGCCTGGAGATGGTCCCGCCGGGGGCCATCGTGCCCGCGCTTTACGAATTCGACGCCGCGCTGAGCGCCGACAAGCACATGAGCTGTGATTTCCTGGTGCGCATCCGCGACGACGACGATCGCCTTTATCACGAAGGGAGCGACGCCCAGTTCATGCCAGCCCCAACCGACTACGTCCCGATGATTCCGCCGAAACAATAGCCACCACCATTGCGACGCCCATTCCTCAGGCTGGCAGTGGTGGCAACCGCGGCTCTCTTGCTGCTGTCCATGCGCGCCCAGGCACAGGTCACCGACGTTCCCAACCCGGCCATCTTTCCCGATCCGGCCAAGTTCGCGCGCGGCCTGTACACCGAGGGGGAGATCGGCGCTCTGATCTTCCTGGGAACGGCGCAGGACCGCATCGGCCCCGGCGTCGCGCTGGGGGGGCGCGTGGGGTACGACCTGACGCGCTGGCTGGCCTTGCAGGTCCACGCCATCGGCTCGACGCACGAGACGAAGTTCGCCGGGATGCCGCAGGCCGGGCAGATCATCCAGCTGTACCAGGGCACGGCCGAGCTGAAGGCCACCATCCGCATCGTGCAGACGTCGATCTTCCTGGAGGGCGGCGGCGGCCTGGCGCGCCTGTCGACGAACATTCTGGAGACGGTGGGTGGCAGCGGGCAGCGCAACGGATTGACGGCGGGGGGCGGGGCCGGCGTCGACTACCACTCGCTGTCGCGGCACTTCTCGGTGGGGCTGCGCGCTGGATATTTCTGGCTGCGCGACATCAAGGGCAGCGCGCAGGTCACGGCCACCGCCTATCTGAGGTACACGTTTTGAGGGCGGCGCCGAGACTCACGTTGCTGGCGATGGCGTCGGCGATGCTGTTCGGCGCCGGCTGCGACACCGTCGATCTGGGACAGCCGCCGGCCGGCCTCAACGAGTGCCGGCCCGGGCCGGCCTTCTTCACCACCGACGTGTGGCCGAAGGTCCTGGGCGCCACGTTCGGCGGCAAGCGCTGCTCCGACGGCGGGTGCCACGACGCCGCCAGCCCGCGCCAGCTGGTGTTGCCGCCGCCCACCAGCGCCCCCGCCGTTCCCCTGCCGCCCGACTGGGAGGCGGTCTACACCTCGGCGTCCAATCAAATGCAGTGCGCGAACGTGGGCGCCAGCGAACTGTTGACCCGACCGTCCGGCGTGCGCCAGCACGGTGGCGGCAAGCTGTTCGAACCGGACGGGGCCGAGGCGATGATCCTGCGCCAGTGGGTGACGCAGCCATGACCTGCTCGTCGCCGCTGCGCACGCTGATTTTTCTGATCATCGTCGCCGTGCTGGCGGTGCTGCTGGCGCCGCGAAACCGCGCCTGGGCCGACGCCAGCGCCGGCGCCGGCGACAGCGACGAGCAGGCCCTGGTGCGCGTGCTGGCCGAGGAGGCGGCCGTGCACACCGGGCCCGGTTTTGGTTTTCGCGTCGTCTACACCGCCGCGCGCGGCGAGGTGCTGCCCGCCATCGGCCGCTCGACGCAGGACCACTGGTTTCGCGTCCAGCTGCCGGATGGCACGTTCGGCTGGCTGCTGGGCGACCAGGTGCTGGTGCTGGACGTGGACACCTCGGCGGCGCAGCGCGGCCCGTCGGCGTGGAAGCGGATGTCCGACGCCATCTTCTCGCCGCCGCCGCTGGCCGACACCCAGGTGGGCCTGACGTTCTCGGCGGGGGCGCTGGGCGGCGACGGCCTGTTTCTGTTTCGCCCGTCGGTGGTGCTGGCCCCGCCGCTGACCCTGGAAGGATTCTTCGGCGAGACCGTGGGCAACCAGGTCGACGTCATCTATTACGGCGGCGGGTTCAACGCCTTTCTGTGGCCGACGTCGCCCGTCACGCCGTTCGTGGCGGCGGCGGCGGGAGGGGCCAGCAGCCGCAAGAAGCCCGATCAGCCGGCCATCCAGACCGGCAACTTCAAGATGGTCAACGTGGGGGGCGGGCTGATCATCGCCTTGAAGAAGCGGCTCACCCTGCGCGGCGACGCCCGCCACTACGTCATCTTCGACGCCAACCACACCCAACGAATCCAGGAGTACTCCGGTGCGCTCTCAATCTATTTTTAAGCTCGGGTTCTTGTTGATGGTGGCCGGGGCTGTCGGCGCGTCCGGCTGCACGACGGCGAAGTGGACGGTGAAGGCGCACCAGCGCGAGTACCTGGCCGATCGGATCATGCAACTGGACGGCAACGCCCAGGAGCGGGCCGCCGATCAGCACGTGCTGTCGAACCGTGAAGGGGCCATGGGCGGCAGCGGAACCGCCGGCGGGGGGTGTGGGTGCAACTGACCGCCCCCAGAGCGGCGACCGTGTTCGGAACCGCGACGCTGGTGACGCTGCTGGTGTCGGTTGTGTTGCCGGAGGGCGCGCTGGCGAATTCAGAGGGCGCCTCGCGCATCACCATTTTCCGCGAACCTTCCGGCAGCAACGACGGCATCACGGTGATTCATCCCCAGCTGGACGTCAGCGCGGCGTTGAGTCCGTCGGTGGACATCACGGCCGGGTACGCCGTGGACATCGTCACCGGGGCGACGCCCCAGACGTTCGGACCGCGCACCGGCGTCGACGCCGTGTCGGGCGCGACGAAATTTTCCGACACGCGGCACGAGGTCAAGGGCGGCCTGGCGTACAACCGGCCCAGCGCCGGGCTGTCGGCCGGATACGGTTACGGCTGGGAGAGCGATTACCGCTCGCACACGGTGTCGGCGACGACGCGCACCGATCTGCTGGAGCACAACTTCACCCTGGCCCTCGGCTATACCCACAACTTCGACAGCGTCTGCGACAACAACAACCAGGCCGCAGCCGGACAACCGCTGGACGTCAAGCCGCTGACCTCGTCGGCGCACTGTTTTCAGTCCGACCAGACCGACGTCGTCGCCCACCGCCTGCACATCGACACCGTCGAACCGTCGCTGACCTGGACGGCAACCCCGCGCCTGGTGGTGCAGGTGGGCGGCACCGCGCAGATCCTGGACGGATTTCAGGCCAACCCTTATCGGTCGGTGTTGATAGGCCGCAACCACAACACGCCCCAGGAAAGCCTGCCGCTGCTGCGCCAGAGGTACGCGCTGTGGGGACGAACGGCGTATTTTTTCCCCGGCCTGCGCGCCTCCGCGATCGGGATGGTGCGCGCCTATCGCGATAGCTGGAACGTCGACGCCGCGACCGCCGAGCTGAACCTGCACAAGTATTTCACGCCGTCGTTCCTGATCGGCGCGCGCGGCCGCTTTCATGTCCAGCGCGGCGCCAGCTTTTACCGCGACGGCCGCGGCTATCTGCTGATGGGCACCACCGGCCGCTACTGGACCGGCGACCGCGAGCTGTCACCGATGCGCAACCAGCTGTTCGGCGGCCGGTTCGCCTACGTGGCGCGGCCCGAGCAGCAGAAGGCGTCGTGGTACAGCGAGATCGAGGTGGCCATGAAGTTCGAGGTCATGATGTACCACCTGGATTCGGGGGACGCGCCGAATGCGGACCGCAAGGAGTCGCTGATCTTGCAGAGTGCGGTTGCGGTGCGGTTCTAGCAGACCGGTAACTTCGTAACGAGAGGCTCCATTCGCTTCGTCGCGGATCCCCGCGAATCGGATCCGATCCGGTGAACCCTCTCCCGCTTGCGGGAGAGGGCCTGGGTGAGGGCAAACCTTCGTGAATGCGATGCGCGCTCTCCAAGTAAATGGTGCCCCTCTCCGATTTCACGCCCACCGTCGGTAGTTGTGTACCGCCTGCTCGTCGAATTATCTGAATGTTTCGACCAGCAGGCGGTTCACCACTTCTGTCCTCTCATTTTTTTCCACGCGCTCCGGCCCAACGGACAGTCCAGGGCGCCGTGAGCGTAGTCATTGCGGCGGCGGCAGGGGTGGGATTCCCTCCCGCGCGCAGTTCGCAGGCGCGCAGTACGGCCTCGCTCCAAGCAAACCCATAAGGCGCGCGCGCCGTTCGGTGTTTGAGCACGGGAGGGAATCCCACCCCTGCCGCCCCCCCGACGGAGCGAATGGTGCCCCGCTCCACTGACCGCCCTCCTACCCCTACGTCTGCCTCTGCCTCTGCTTACTGCAACCTCTGCGGATCGCTGTCCCGCGAAGCCGACACCGACGCGCCCGTCAGCGCGTCCGCCGTCACCGCGATGTCCGGTTCGTTGCCGCTGATGCTGCCGTGGCAGCCGCCGCAGATGCCGTTGAACAGCACGCGCGGAGGGCCGGGGGTGATGTATTCGCCGGGCGTCACCTGGTGTTCTTCGCTCATGGTGAACAGGGCCTTGCCGCCGCCGTCGATCAATTCGAAGATCAGCGGCCGGCGCCCCGGGATGCGCACCTTCAGCGAATGATCGCCGGCCAGACCGGCGCTGCCCAGCATCACGCGCTGGCTGAAGACCTGCTGGGTGCCCATCAGTCCGCCCGGCGACGGTCCGGACGGCGGCTGCTCTTCGTACACGCGCAGCGCGGTCGCGCCGTCCAGCGCCTTGACGTTGCGGCCATGGCGCAGGTTCGCCCCCAGCAGCGTGCCCAGCAGCGGCAAGTCGGGAAAGTGCATGACGGCGTCGGTGCCGGTGTCGCCGCCGCTGTGGCCGCCGAACACCAGCTGGGGCAGGTTGCGGAACAGCTCGCGCGAGGCGCGCTTGTATCCCAGGGTCGCCTCGACCATCGACAGCGACGGATCGCTGAGCAAGACCCGACGCACGCCGCTGCTGTCGTTGACCGCCACCAGGTCGTACTTGGGGACGTCGGTGGCCGGGTGGGCGACGTTGGCGGCGTACGACGCCAGGATCTCGCTGTTGGGCAGCGACGCGGGCGATCGGTAGACGCCCGCCGTGCCGTCGCGGCCGTGGGCGGCCGCATCGACGATGACCAGCGAGCGGAGGAAGGTGACCTCGGTGCGATCCGCCTGGAAGGGGCCGATCGATCGATTGAAGGTGGCCAGCGCGCCGCCCGCGCCCTTGCTGCCGGCGTCGGAGAGAATCACCAGGAAATTGCGATCCAGCCCCTCGCGGATCTCCGTCGCCTGCTGGTAACCGACCGACGGGTGCAGGGTGTCGTCGAAGGTGCTGGACGACTGCGCCCGCTGGGCCAGCAGCGGATGATAGTCGGTGAGGTCCCAGTTCATGCGACGCCCCGACAGTTGATAGAACTCGGGCGTCGCCTTCTCGACGGTGAAGCTGACGCGGCCGTCCTGCATCATGGCCGGCCCCAGCTCGGAGTTGAGAAGGAAGGTCATCTGTTCGGGCTGACCGGCGTTCAGATCAGGCCCGATGCGAAAGAGATCGGCGTTCGGCAAGAACGTCTTCAGGGTCAGCGTCCCGGCGCGCGTCGACGCGAACACCACGCTGCCGTCGGGGGCGAACATCGGATCAAAGTTGTGCACGCGCACCAGGCCGGACATGCGGCCGGCGTCGGACGTCACCTTCTTGCACGTGCCGGCCGGGATCTCGACCTGCCACAGATCCAGGCCGCTGCCCGCCCCCGGCCGCGCCGCGAAGATGACGGCGCCGCCGTCGTACCGCCAGTCCGGACCGCGCACGTCGACGTCGACGCCGGTCAGCCCGGCGCAGCCACCCAGGGCGCTGCGCACGTTGGCCACGGCGGTGACCTTGCCGGTGGCGTCGACGGTGGCGTCGGCCAGCTTCAGATCGGCGCCGCCGCGATAGGTGTCGAACTCCAGCAGCCCGTCGGGATCCGGCGGGCGGGTCACGAACGCCAGCGGCAGCGTCGTCGCGGTCGTGCCCCCCATGGCGGACACCGGCGCCGCGGCTCGTTCGATGCGGTGCCATTCGCTGAAGATGCAGAAGGCGGAGGCGGTGGCCGCGTTGAACGGCGTGGGACAGGGATCGCTGCTCATCGCGCCCGGCGTCTCCAGCAGCGATCCGCCGCGGTGGGCGATCCCCCCCAGCTCGTGAAACAGGTTCTTCTTCACGGCGCGTGACTGGCGAACGTCCACGGTGTCGAGGGCGATGAACTCTTTCAGCGTGGTCAGGTAATTGCGCGTCAGGGCCTGCGGCGACAGAAAACCCTGGGCGCCCGGGCGCAACCGAAAATCATTGAAGCCGCTGGGGCTGTGGCACCCCTCCAGCGCGCACCCGCGCTGCAGCAGCTTGGGCATGACGTTCTCCTCGAAGAACATCTGGCCCGCGCTCTTGGCCGCCACTGCGGGCGGCGTCGCCTGGACCTCGACGGCCCAGTCGCGCCAGGCCTTCCAGGTGTCGTCGTCGCGGCTTTCAAAGAACGACCCGCCGGTGTGGCTGACGCCGCCGCCGGCCGGCGACAGCGGGCGCAGCAGGATCTCGCTCTGGGCGACGTCGATGGGCGCCGCCACCACGAACCCGGCCGCCTGGGCATAGTTGAACGCCTTCTGCCCGTCGTCGTCACCGCAGGTCATGTAGAAATCCGACTGCGGCGAGCTGTGGCAGGTGGCGAAGGCGCACGACTGCAAGATCTTGGGCTGCAGCACCGTGACGAAGTCGCGATAGGCGGCCGTGGTGGTGTCGACGGGCGGGCGTCCGTTGGCGGGCGGCACCGTGGTGTTGCAGCCGCCCACGCCGTGGTTCTGCGTCGATTCAGGCAGCAGGCCGTCGCGGTTGGCGCCGTTCTCCAGCCAGCGCTTGAGCTCTTGAAACGCCGCCGAGTTGGCGGCGATGGGCTTGCCGCCGGCGTGGCGAATCTCGCTGGCAAGGAGGCGCTGCTGGTAAGGAATCGAAACCGACTCTTCCGGGACCGCCTTCAGCAACAGCAGCGGCTGCGGGTAACTGCCATAGGTGCGCAGGACGTCGCGCCGTTTTTGCACGGCTTCGAACGACGACAGATCCAGGTTGCCCAGCGCCGCCCCGCTGGCCGGGTCGATGCGGTGGCAGGGCGACGTGTTGCCGACGCAGAAGCCGTTGAACACCGGCTGGACGTGCAGGTCATAGAAGCGCTGCTCGGGTAGCTGGCTTTTTCGGCAGGCGGTCGGGGCCGCCACCAGCAGCAGCGCCGACACCCCCCAGACCAAGCGCGCAGGGCGCGTAGAGACCATCGTTGCTGATGATATCAGCGCGTCAGCTTCCCGATAGCCACTTCCGCGATGGATCGAACCAGCGGGCTGGTGTCGGCGGTGGCGGCGTGCTGCAGGCCCTCGGAGGCCTGGGCGGCCGGCGCGCCCATCTCGCCCAGCGACCAGGCGGCCTTCTTGCGCACGTCGGCGCTGGGATCACTGGCCAGCACGACCAGCAGCTCGGCCACGCCCGCCGTCGAGCGCACGGCGCCCAGGGTCAGCGCCGCCTGCGCCCGCACGCCGGCGTCGGCGTCGGACAGCAGCGGCAGGGCCGGGGAGGCGTCCTTCCAGCCGACCATCTCGCGCAACGCCGACAGGGCCGCCGTCTTGACCACCGGCTCGGACGCCGACAGCGACGCCACCAGCGCGGCGGTACCGGCCGGCCGGCCGATCGCGCCCAGGGCGCGGGCCATCGAGGCGCGGGCCGGGCCGTCGAAGATGGGATTGGACAGGGCCGCCGACAGCGCCGGGATGGCCGCCGCCGAGCCGAACTCGCCCAGCACGTCGGCGGCGTTGGCCGCCTTGACGGAATCAGGCTGCGACAGGCGGGTCAGCATGCCGACGAACACCTGCCGCCCGCTGCCCCGCCGGGACAGCCACCAGGCGGCCACCTTTCGCACGCGATAGTCGGCGTGATCGACCAGCGGCAGCACCATGTCGGTGCAGGCGGCGCACACCAGGTACTCGGCGTGCTCCAGCTCGGCCTGGATGGCGTCGACAGAATCGGCGGCGATGGCGCTGCGGATCAGCGCCGGGCTGCCGTTGTGGCCGGCCCGGGCCGGGGCGGCCGACAGCAGCAGCAACGCCCCCGCCAGCAGCGCGACCGAGACGCTCGACGACCTTGTTCGCGTTGCAATTCCCATGGCGGTTCCCGTTGCGGTTGCGATTGACGTGCGCATTTTCAAGGTCCTCCCGAGGCGTAGGGGTCCGACGCAGCGCTGTCCAGGTTCTCTCGGAAAAAGAACTGGCCGCCCATGTCCAGGTTCAGGATCAGCAGGTAATACTCGTCGGGCGTCAGCTCCATGCCGCCCGCGTCCGTCGGGTGCACGGCGCCCGGGAAGGCGCGCGTGGCCGTCGCCACCTCGGGGAACCGCTGGGGCGGGTTCAGCTTCTTGATCACGTCAGAGTCCTTGGCCGATCCGCCCTGGGCGTAACCGCCCGCCTTGTACTGGCCGGTGATGGTGACGACGTCCTCGCCCAGCAGCTCGCCCAGGCCCATCAGGGAGATGTACGACTGGGTGAAGGCGCCCGTCATCTTCTCGCCGACCATGACGTTCAACTTTCCGCCGCGCAGATCGAAGGTGAAGGTCTGCGACGTGCCGGTGGTCATGTCGGTGACGGTATAGGTCGGGTTGCCCGGCTTGGCGGCGTCGCCGTCGTGGCAGCTGACGCACTTGGCGTCGAAGATCGGCTGCAGCGCCTTGTCCCAGGGGACGCCGCGCACCTTGCCATAGCTGAAGTCCATCGACTTGCGCATGGCCCGGGGCGCGTCCAGATCGACGGCGCCGCGCAGGACGTTGTCGGTGACGCCGGGAGCGATCAGCGACGTGTTGGAACGGTTCTCATGGCAG
>DATLVT010000398.1:0-6569 GCA_035577105.1 Polyangia bacterium | reverse complement strand
TACCGTCAGGCATTACCGTCACGCCATTTGGGGCAGCAGGCGCCCCCGCTGCCGATATGCGATATTTGCGCGCCATGTTGAACGAAAAGCAGACTTTGACCGTGCTTGGTTGCGGAACGATGGGCGAGGCGATCGTGCGCGGACTCTTGCGGGCGGGCGGCCTCAAGCCCGGGCAGATCTTCGCCACCGACCGGCGCAGCGAAGTGGTGCGCGCCCTTCACGAAAAGCACGGCATCCGCACCACCAGCCAGAACCTGGAGGCGTGCCGGGCCGCCGACGTGGTCCTGGTCTGCGTGAAACCGCACGAGGTGGCGGCCGCGCTGAACAGCGACGAGGTGCGGGCGGCCCTGGCCGGCAAGCTGGTGATCAGCATCGCCGCCGGCGTGCGGCTGGAGCAGCTGGCCGGCTGGCTGCCGGGCAGCGCGGTGATCCGGGCCATGCCCAACACGCCCTGCCTCATCGGCGAAGGGATGACGGTGATCGCGCGCGGGCGCGGCGTCACCGACCAGCAGGCGGCGCTGGCCATGGAAATTTTCTGCGCCGTCGGTCGCTGCGTGGAAGCCGAAGACAAATCCATGGACGCTGTCACCAGCCTGAACGCCAGCGGGCCGGCCTTTGCGTACATGATTCTGGAAGCGCTGACCGACGGCGGCGTGCGCATGGGCCTGCGCCGCGACGCCGCCATGGAGATCGCCGCGCAGATGTTTCAGGGCGCGGCCCGCATGGTCCTGCAGACGGGGATGCACCCGGCGGCGCTGAAGGATCAGGTCACCACGCCGGCCGGTTGCACCATCGCCGGGCTGTTGATCATGGAGGACGGCCGCATTCGCTCCGTGCTGGCCCGCGCCGTCGAGGAGGCGGCGCACGTGGCCAGCAAGCTCGGCCAGAGCTGACCCGTGCCGGATTTCTCGGTCCTCCTGTCGGGCGAGGGACTGGTCAGCCTGATCAGCCTGACCGCGCTGGAGATCGTCCTTGGCATCGACAACATCATCTTCATCGCCATCCTGTCGCAGAAGGTGGCGGCGGAGCGGCGCAGCCAGGTGCGCCGGACCGGGCTGGCGCTGGCGCTGGTGCTGCGCATCGGCCTTCTGCTGGGGCTGAGCTGGCTGATGGGGCTGACCCGCCCGCTGTTCACGCTGCTGGGCAGCCCGCTGTCGGGGCGCGATCTGGTGCTGCTGGTGGGCGGCCTGTTCCTGATCGGAAAGGCCGCGCACGAGATCTACGAGAAGACCGAAGGCGAGGCGCCCGCGGAGGATGCCCAGGGCGCGCCGGCGCCGTCCGTCTCTGCCGGGTTCGCCGTGACGCTGGCCCAGATTCTGGCGCTGGACATCGTCTTCTCGCTGGACTCGGTGATCACCGCGGTGGGGATGGCGCGGGCGGTCCTCATCATGGTGACAGCCATGATCATCGCCGTCGGTGTGATGCTGGTGTTCGCCGACGCCGTCAGCGAGTTCATCAACCGACATCCCAGCATGCGGGTGCTGGCGCTGTCGTTTCTGCTGCTCATCGGCGTGTTGCTGGTCGCCGACGCCTTCGACAAGCACATCAACAAGGGCTACGTCTATTTCGCGATGGCCTTCTCGTTCCTCGTCGAGCTGCTGAACATGCGCGGCCGGCGCAAACGGCGCGGCCTCCGTCGAGAAAACGACGCACAGCGTGTTGCCCCCCGCTCCGTGCCGTGATACCGCCTGGCCCGGAGGTATCGGATGAAGACCAGTTCGTCGAAGTTCTGCTTCGTGTTGTCGTCGGTGGTTGCTCTGGCTTTCGCCCTGACTCCGACCGCGGCGTCGGCGCAGGCGCCACCCCCGGCTCATTCGGGACCGTTCGCCCTAACCCCGGGACCCAGCGGCTTTGGCGCGCAGGGCGAGCTGGTGATCGGCGGAGCGCTGGAGGCGCCCGTCAACAGCGGAGGGACCGACACCCGGCCCAGGCTGGGCATCGCCAAGACCAGCGGCGGCAGAACCGTCATCGGCATTCAGCCCTCGCTCGACTACTTCATCATCCCCAACGTCTCGGTGGGCGGCGTGGTCGGCCTGACCGTGGTGACCGGAAATGGCGGTCCCACCACCGTCCTGCTCGGCGGGCGTGGCGGCTACAACCTGAACCTGGCCGACAGGGTCAGTTTCTGGCCGACACTGGGCCTCACTTTCGAGCACACCTCGTTCACCGGCGGCTCCGATCAACAGACGTATCTGAACATCCTGGCGCCGTTTCTGTTTCACCTGGCGCCGCACTTCTTCGTGGGCGCTGGCCCGTTCATCGACGTCGGCCTGGGCGCCGGCGATCCCAATCTGTTCGGTATCTGGTCGGTCGTCGGCGGCTGGCTGTAGTTCACCCGGCGCGCAGGCGCGCGGCCAGGCCCGAGCAACGGAGCAAGATCTCCGCGTTGCGCACGGCCAGGCCCAGCGCCTTGCGCGAGCCGACCATCACCACCAGGCGCTTGCCGCGCGTCACCGCCGTGTACAGCAGGTTGCGCTGCAACATCACGTAGTGCTGGGTGTGAATGGGGATGACCACGGCGGCGTACTCTGAACCCTGCGACTTGTGCACGGTGGCGGCGTAGGCCAGGGTCAGCTCGTCGATCTCGTCCAGGTCGTAGGTGACCTCGCGGTCGTCAAAGCGCACCACCAGCGCCTGCGCGCCGCTGTCGACGCGCTCGACGCGACCGATGTCGCCGTTCCACACTTCCTTGTCATAGTCGTTGCGCACCTGCATGACCTTGTCGCCGACGCGAAAGACGCGCGACCCGCGGGTCAGGCCGGGAGCGCCGGCCGTCATCGCCTCCTGCAACAGCGCGTTCAGGTTGGCGGCGCCCAGATCGCCCCGGTGCATGGGGGACAGCACCTGGATGTCGCTGGCGGCGAGGCCGTACTTGCGCGGCAGCCGGACGGTCACCAGATCGCGGATCACCGCCGCGGCGCGCGCCGGGTCTTCTTCTTCGATGACGAAGAAATCGCGCGTGTCTTCGCCGGCGGCGCCGGGCGCCCGGGCGCCCAGCTCGGGCATCTCGCCGTCGTGGATGCGGTGGGCGTTGATGACGATCAGGCTCTGCGCCGCCTGACGGAAGATCTCGGTCAGCCGCACCGTGGGCACCACGCCGGAGGTGATCACGTCGCGCAGCACCGAGCCCGGCCCCACCGACGGCAGCTGATCGACGTCGCCCACCAGCACCAGCCGCGTCCCCGACGAAAGGGCGTTCAGCAGATCGGCGCCCAGCCGCACGTCCAGCATCGAACATTCGTCGACCACCAGCAGATCCGCCTCCAGCGGGCGCTGGGCGTTGCGCGCGAATTGTCCCTCGGCGGGCCGCCACTCCAGCAGGCGGTGCAGCGTGGCCGCCGGTTCGCCGGTGGCGTCGGACAGACGTTTGGCGGCGCGGCCGGTGGGCGCCGCCAGCGCCACCCGCAGGCCCTTGCGCGCCAGGATCGACACGATGCCGCGCACGATGGTGGTCTTGCCGACGCCGGGACCGCCGGTGATGACCACCACCTTGCCGGTCAGGGCGCGCCGCACCGCCTCGGCCTGCTGCCGGGCCAGGCTGATCTGCGCCTGTTGCTCGTACCAGGCCAGGGCCCGCTCGGCGTCCAGGTTCACCTCCGTGGTGGCGGGGGCGTTCATCAGGCGGCGCAGGCCCATGGCCAGGGCCGCCTCGGCGCCGTAAAGGGCGCTGTCGTAAACGGCCGGGTCGCTCTCCACGGCGCCGCTGGTCACCTGGGTGTCGATGGCCACGTCGCCGCCGCGGGCCAGGCGATCGATGGCCTCCTCGACCAGCGCCTCGGTCACGCCCAGCAGGGCCGCCGCCTCGCGCGCCAGCCGCCCGCGCGGCAGAAAGACGTGCCCATCGCCGGCCCCTTCCTGCAGCACGTGGCGCACGCCGGCCTCCAGGCGGGACGTCGACTCGCGTTCGATGCCCAGCGCCGCCGCCAGCTTGTCCGCCGAGAGAAAGCCGATGCCCCACACGTCAAAGGCCAGGCGATAGGGGTTCTCCCGAACGCGGGCGATGGCCGCGCCGCCGTATCTTTTATATATGCGCGCCGCGAAGGCGGGCGAGACGCCGTAGCCCTGCAGGAACACCATCACCTTGCGCACCTCGCGCTGGGCGGCCCACGCCTCCCGGATGGCCCGGGCGCGCGAAGGGCCGATGCCGGACACATCGCTGATGCGCGTCGGATCGCTGTCCAGCACCTCCAGCGTCTCGATACCGAACCGTTCGACGATGCGGGCGGCGAACTCGGGGCCGATGCCTTTGATCAAACCAGATCCGAGATAGCGGCGAATGCCTTCGATGGTGGCCGGCGCCACCTCGGTGTACCGTTGCACGCGAAACTGCGGGCCAAAACGCGCCGTGTTTTCGTGGCTGCCGATGACCCGCAGCGCCGCCCCCACCGGGATGCCCAGCAGGCTGCCCACCACGGTCACCAGGGCGCCGTCCTTGCTCAGCTTGAGACGCGCCACGGTGAACTCGCCGTCGCCCCCTGAGTAGACGATGCGCTCGACCGTTCCCTCCAGGGTTTCTTCGCGCGCTGCTCCGCCGTCTGGCCCTCGCCCCACGCCCCGACTGCGCTCGAACAGGTCCACCGGTCAAATTCACCACGAAGATCCCCGCCGGGCAATCGCCGACCCCTTCGTCGGATGCTAAAGTCGCCCCGCATGCCGCACCCGCCGCCGTCGCCGCCGCCGGGCCAACGTCCCAGTCCGGCCTGGAGTTCGGGTTCGTCCAGGTCGCCCCGGCGACGGCTGGAGATCACCAACCTGTCCGACGGCGGGTTCTTCTACTGGCTGATCAAGTTCTATCTGTTCGGCGCCGTCTCGGCCCTGTGCCTGTTTCTGTGCGGCCTTTTCATCACCTACTGCTATTTCGCCACGACGCTGCCCCG
Source organism: Polyangia bacterium (assembly GCA_035577105.1). Classification (GTDB taxonomy): domain Bacteria; phylum Myxococcota_A; class Polyangia; order Fen-1088; family Fen-1088; genus DATKEU01. Next base: position 1,692 of record DATLVT010000398.1, on the reverse strand, counting down.
CATCCCCGACCTGGCCACCTATCATCAGATGGCGGCCACCACCACCACGGTGCGGGCCTGGGACGGAACGCAGCTGGCCGAGCTGGCCGCCGAACGGCGCGAGATCCTCCCCTTCGACCGTTTTCCGCCGCAGCTGATCCACGCCTTTCTGGCCGCCGAGGACCGCCGGTTTTACGAGCACGGCGGCCTGGACGTGCGCGGCATCGCCCGCGCCCTGGGCGCCAACCTGCGCGCCGGCGTGGTGGCGCAGGGCGGCTCGACCATCACCCAGCAGGTGGCAAAGTCGTTCCTGTCGTCCGAACGAACGCTGCAGCGAAAGATCCGCGAGGCGATCCTGGCCCGGCGCCTGGAGACCCGTTACTCCAAGCGCGACATCCTGACGCTGTACCTGAACCAGATCTTCCTGGGCAACGGCGCCTACGGCGTGGCGGCGGCGGCGCGCCGTTATTTCGACAAGTCGATCGACGACATCGATCTGGGCGAGATGGCCACGCTGGCCGGCCTGGCCCGCGCGCCTTCGCGTTTCTCGCCGCTGGCCAGCGTCGATCGGGCGCGGGCCCGGCGCGATCAGGTGCTGACCGCCATGGTGGCCAGCGGCTATCTGACCGACAGCGAGGCGAACGGCTGGCGGGCCAAACCGGTGGTGGTGCGCCAGCGCCCGGATTTCTTCCGGCAGATCTCCCCCTATTTCACCGAGCACGTGCGCCGCGACGTCGCCCGGCGCTATGGCGAGAAGAAGCTGCTGGAAGGCGGCCTGCAGATCGAGACCACGCTGCTGCCCTGGATCGATCTGTCGGCCCAGGAGAACGTCGATTTCTCGCTGCGCAAGCTGGACAAGCGCCAGGGCTGGCGCGGACCGGTGGTACGCCTGACCCCGGCCGCCGCGGTGGAGTTCCGGCGGCGCTCGGCGGAGCGCTACGGGGCCGACCCGCCCGTCGAGGGGCGTTATTACCTGGGGCTGGTCGAATCGGTGGGTGACGACGGCGCGCGCGTGCGCGTCGGCAAGTGGACGTACGTGTTGCCGCTGGCGGCCATGGCCTGGGCGTTCCCCTACAGCGCCAAGGATTTCGTCAACGACCGGCCCCTGGAATCGACGGCCGGCGTCCTGCACACCGGAGACGTCATCTGGGTGAGCAACGCCTATCGATCAAAGCTGCGCCGATTCTCCGAGTGGGTGTACGACAGCAAGAACGAGGTGCAGTGGCTGGCCGCCTTCGACGACAAAGCGTCCGGGCGGCCCCCGCCCAAGACCGTCGAGCTGTTCCTGGAGCAGACGCCGCGCGTGCAGGGGACCATCTTCAGTTACGATCACCACAGCGGGTACGTGATGGCCATGGTGGGCGGCCACGACTACGACCGCTCGGAGTTCAACCGCGTGGTCCAGGCCTGCCGCCAGCCGGGCTCGGCGTACAAGCCGATGTACTACTCGCTGGCCCTGGACAAGGGGTACGGGTTCGGTTCGCTGCTGAACGATGTGCCGCGGGCCGAGGTCGATCCCATCACCGGCGAGATCTGGACGCCCACCAACCTGAACAACACCGTCGAGTACCAGGTCACGCTGGAGTACGCGCTGATCTGGTCCAAGAACGTCCCCTCGGTGCAGCTGTTCAAGTTGATGGGCGGACACGAGGTGGAAAAATGGGCGCGGCGGCTGGGGATCAGCACGCCTATCATCCCCGACCAGGCGCTGGC
>DATLVT010000397.1:0-6270 GCA_035577105.1 Polyangia bacterium | reverse complement strand
CGAGACCGGGATGGCAGCGATGCTCAGCCAGACCGGCTGCGTGGACGCCACCGATCCGACGAAGCCCGCCGCCGGTTTGATTCCGTACGACGTGCGCAGCCCCCTGTGGTCGGACGGCGCGGAAAAGCGGCGCTGGGTGGCGCTGCCCGAGGGCGGAAAAATTCACATCAACGCCGACGGTGACTGGGACCTGCCGACCGGCACCGTTCTCATGAAAAGCTTTTTGCTGGGAGGCAAGTTGATCGAGACGCGCCTGCTGGTTCGCCTGACGGGCGGCGCATCGGCGGGGGTGTGGAAGGGATATTCTTTTTACTGGGACGATGCTCAGTCCGACGCCAGGCTGCTGGCGGGCAACGGCGTCAGGAACGTCACCGCCGGTGGCAAGACGCAGTCCTGGTTCTATCCGGCCAGCGACGATTGCAATCACTGTCACCTGCCGGTGGCGGGCTTCACCCTGGGGCTGGAGACGGCCCAGCTGAACAGCGACCTTGACTACCCCAGCGGTGTCGTCGCCAATCAGCTGGCCACGCTGGAGCACATCGGCGTGTTCGACGCGCCGCTGTCTGCGCGCCCGACCCAGCTGCCCGCGCTGGCCATCCCTTCGGGCAGCGCACCCGTCGAGGCGCGGGCGCGATCCTATCTGCACGCCAACTGCAGCATGTGTCATCGCCCCGGTTCTGACGCCACTTTCGGCGCGGCGCTGGACCTGCGTGTCACCGCCAGCATCCAGAACACCGGTCTTTGCAACGTGGCGCCGACGAAGGGTGATGTCGGCGTGGCAGGGGCGCTGTTGCTGGTGCCGGGCAATCCCGGCAAATCGGTGGTCGCCCTTCGGCCGGCGTCCTTGAGCACGTCGTGGCGCATGCCGCCCCTGGCGTCTTCGGTTGTTCACGCCGACGGGGTGGCCCTGCTCAACAGCTGGATCAGCGGCGTGACCTCGTGCCCCTCGACGTCAGACGGAGGCGTGGCAGATGCAGAGGCGGGGCGTGACGTGGCGAGCGGCAGCGGCGGCGCGAGCGGCAGCGGCGGTGCGAGCGGCAGCGGTGGTGCGAGCGGCAGCGGCGGTGCGAGCGGCAGCGGCGGTGCGAGCGGCAGCGGCGGTGCGAGCGGCAGCGGCGGTGCCAGTGGTTCTGACGGCGCGTCGGGCACGGGCGGCACCGGCGCCGGCGGCGCTGACGCATGCTTCGCATCCCTCAAGCTGACGTCGATCGCGGCCAACACGCTGGATAACCCGCTCAGCGGACCTTTGTTCATCACCAGCGCGCCGGGAACGTCGGACCTCTTCGTGGCCGGTCAGGGCGGCAAGGTGTACATCCTCAAGAATGGCGTCGGGCCGGCGAATGTCTTTCTCGATATCTCGGCGGCGGTGGCCGTCAACAACGAAGACGGCTTGCTGGGCCTGGCGTTTCATCCCGGCTATGCGACGAACGGGCGCTTCTTCGTCTACATCGTGACCAAGACCAGCCCGCTGACCACCGCGGTCGCGGAGTACGCTCGCTCGGCGGGCAACCCGGATCTGGCCGACCCGACCGAGAGGAGCCGGGTGGTCCTGGGCAAGAAGGATTACCCGAACGGAAGCGGCGGCATGCTGGCCATCGGCCCCGACGGCTTGCTGTACGTCAGTGTTGGCGAAGGGGCCACGCTGGTGGCCGCCGACGGCACCCAGCTGGCTGGTCCGGGCGGTTATCCGGTCAAGGGCGCGCTGGTTCGGCTGGACGTGTCCACCGGGCTGGCGCTGGCGCCGGGGGGCGGGACGTTTCCCGCGCCGGTGTGGGCGATGGGCCTGCGCCACCCGTGGCGCTTCAGCTTTGATCGCGCCACGGGCGACATGTATCTGGGTGACGTGGGTGAGAACGCGCGCGAGGAGGTGAACTTCGAGCGGTTTGCTGGCCGCACCGGCGGGCGGAATTACGGGTGGAACACGTTCGAAGGGACCTATTGCTTTGGCCAGCCGGGCGGCGTCTTCGACACCAACTGCATGCAACGAGCGTCGGCCGCGGTGTTTCCCGTCGCCGACTATTCACACGCGGCGGGCGACGGCGCGATCATCGGCGGGTACGTCTATCGCGGCAAGAACATCCCCTGCCTGACCGGCACGTATCTGTTCGGCGATTACAAGAGCAGCGCGGTGCGGGCCCTTGTCATGACGAACGGCGTGTTGACCACGCCGATCACGGTGGTACCGACGCTCAGCTATTTCGGCAAGGGCGCCCCCGCTCTGGGCGTCACCTCGTTCGGCGAAGACGCTGGCGGCGAGCTGTACATCATCAACTCGCCCTCCGGCGGCAGCGCCTCGATCTACCGGATCGATCCGCGCTAGGCAGTGCCAGCAGCGCCCCCGGAATCGCCGGCCGCACACGCTCGATCGCTGTACCCTTCTTGCTGTACCCTTCTTGGGCAAGGTGTGAAACTGTCGCGTCATGAAGATCGGCGTCGATTTTGACGGCGTCATTGTTTCGGTCGATCGGCTGATTCATCGCCTGGCGCTGGAGGGAGGGATCATCTCCGACGACGTTGCTCCCCGCGCCGCGGAGATGCGCGCTCACCTGGCGCGCCTGGGCCAGGAGGCGCGCTTTTCCGCCGTCGAGGACGCCGCCTACGGCGTCTGGCATGCGTCCGCGCCAGCGTTGCCGGGCGTGCACGACTTCTTTCGACGCTGTCACAAGCGCGCGCTGTCGGTGGCCATCGTCGGGCAACGGGCCGGCGCGCTGGCGACGCTGGCGCAGGACTGGCTGGCGCGACAGGGCTTCTTCAACCCGTACGACATCGCCTTGTCACGCGCCTCGGTGTTCTTCGAAGCAACGGTCGAGCAGCAAGCCGACCGCGTGCGCGCTCTTGGCTGCACGCATTTCATCAGCGAGCGGGCGTCCATCCTGGAACACCCGGCATTTCCGCGCGAGGTCCGCAAGATTCTGTTCGAACCCGTACCCACCGACGTCGTGGTCTCGCAGAGCACCACGCGGGCGCGCGGCTGGAATCACCTCAGCGAGTTCTTCCTGGCGCCCGGCACCCGCTGACAGCGGCCTGCGCTAGGCGGCTCGCTTCATACCGGAACGAGCCGGGGCGCGACGTCCCCCTCGCTCCGCTTTCTGACGAACCGCCGCCGTCCGGTGCCCAGAGGTCACATGAGAATCGACGGGCGTCAGTTCCTTGGCCATCTCGGCGAGGGCCTTCATCAGGCGCGCGTTCCTGCTGTGCGCGAGCACCCGTCCCAGATGGCAAGCGGCCAGGTCCAGAGCTTTCGCTTCATCAGCCGCCACGACGCTTCCCAGATCGCAGGAGGCCGCGACAATCTCGCCCAGATTCAGTGCTTCACCGTTTTGCATGGTCATCTCCAAGGTAAATTGTCAGCTCTGCCCAGTGCAGGAGGGATGCCACACCCGAAAAGCGCCCGAAAACGTGGGCCTTCCGTCCGCGGGCAACAGATGGCGCCGCGGTCGATGATCCGGGACGGTAACAAGGCCGTCCTGATCCCTGTGCGGCGGCGAATGAACGTCACCGAACGGATACTCGCCGCGCGTCCGGCACCCAGGGCTTCCCCTCAAGCATGGGCATCTGACGGGGCTCGGTTAAGATCGGGTGATGTTCGCTAGCCTGGCGAGATCAGCCGCGTTGTTGGCGTTCGCGGTCGCCGCGTGTCACCGGACGGGGCCGCCGCCGGCCACCTCGCTGGCTCTGCCCGACGCGCTGGCTGGGTTCACCGCCGTCACGGCCGTCAGCGGTGACAGTTTCGTGCGACGCCGGTATGCGCGGGCCGCCGTGTATGTCGACGTCACGCTGGCCCGCGCCCCGCTGGGCACTGGCACCGGTGGATTCGCCGCCTGGCTGGAGATGAGCCGCGCCGGTTTTCCGCAGGCATCGCTGGACGCCCCCGGCGAGGACGCCAACGGCTTTTACCAGTGCACGGCCGCCACGCCCCCCAGCTGCGACCTCCTGATCCAGATGCGGTCCGGCGTGCACCTGGAGCTGCGCGGCGGCGGCACCTCCAGCCGCGCCGATGTCGACGACATCGCGCGCGCCTTGCCCCTGCGCGCGCTGGCGGCGCTGCCCGTCGACGTTGACGGGGGGGGCGGCCGGCCCTGATCACTTCGGCGCCCTCGGCGACGGGAACCTGTGGTTGAATGGCCAGCGGCGCGCCCGCGCCCGGCACTGCACCGTGAGACTCAGGTTCATCACCGCTCCGTTCTTGTTCGTCGCGTGCGCCACGGCTCATCGTCCCCCGCCGCCACCGGCGCCGGTGCCAGAGCCGCCGTTTCATCCGGCGTCGTACCGGGCACGCGTCGCCGCCGAGCCCGAGCCGGGCACGCCGCAGCGATGGACCGACGTGATCGTCGACGGCACCGGCAGCGAACAGCAACGCGCCTGCTTGCTGGCCGTGGCCAGCGAGCGTCGGTCCATCACCGCGTTGCCCGGCGTCAAGGGCAGCGTCGTCCGCGATTGCGCGTCGGAGGCGCTGCCACCGGTGACGGCGCCCGCCGCGCCCGGCGTCGTGCTGGTCGAGGCGCGCCCCGCCGGCGACGAGCTGCGCGCCGAGGCCACGCTGACCCAGTCCCAGCCGTTGCCAGAAGCGTTGCGGGCCCGCATCGCGACCTTCACCCGCTATCCGTCGCCCGAGGCCTGCGCCGAGATGCTGGCGCGATCACAAGACAAGCGACGCGAGATCGCCCTGCGCAGCCACAACGAAGCGGTCGAGCTGGCCGAGCGCAAGGTCAAAGCGGCGGAGGCAGAGCGGGACACCACTTGCGCCAACCAGCGCGCGGTCGCGGCCCAGTGTGACGCCCTTCCGCCCGCCCCCGATCTGGCCCGCGCCTGCAAGGGCGGACAGGGCTCACGCCGCTGCCATACCGCCCATCAGCAGGCCAAGACCCGCCAGCGCTGCGAAGGCGGTCTGCGCATCGCCAAGCACGAATGCGAGCGGACCAACCTCGTCGTCGACGACGCCCGCAAGCACCTGCCGTCACGGCCGCGAAGGCCCGGAGGCGAGCCGCCCGTCTGTCAGCCCGGCTGAGCGTTCGCCGCGACCCGCCGGGGTCAGGCTTTCGCCGGATCTCGGCGGCGTGTCGTGGGGGTGGCGATCAGGTTGGGCGGCGTCCTGACTGCGCCCGTCGCCGTGCGAGATTTCACCGATGCTCTGATGACCAGGTCGGCCTTGAGGAGCTGCTGGGCGGCCGGAAGGTGTGGGTTGGAAAGGCGGGCCTGCATCCGTTCGATGGTTGCTTCCGCGATGGCGGCCAGAGGCTGGTGCATGGACGTCAGAGGGGGGGTAGCCAGCGCATCCAGGGAGAGGCCGTCGATGCCGACCAGCGAGATATCGTCGGGGACGCGCACCCCCGCCCCGTGAAGACCGGCCACCAGTGAAAAAGCAATGAGATCGTTCATGCACACGATGCCGGTCGGGCGATTGCGGCGGCCGATCAGCTTGAGGGCAACCTGACGTCCCGAGGCAGAAAGCGCCGTATCAGGATGCTTCCCGGCCACGGGTAGCTCCAGCACCAGCGCGTTGTCTTCCTGGCCAACCTCTTTCATCGCCGCCAGATAACCGTCGCGGCGCTCGCTGCGCGTCAGACAGGTCATCGCCCGGGTCATGATCGGCTGGGTGGCGTAGGCGATCGCGGTGTGACCGTTTTCGATCAGGTGGCGGGTCGCTGTCCGGGCGGCGTGGAAATTGTCCAGGGACACGGTGTCCATCGGCAGCCCAAGATGAGCGGACGCCAGTCGATCAAAGCTGACGATGCAAAGTCCACGATCGATCCAGCCTTGAAGGTGTGATTCCTCGGCGGTCGATGACGCCAGCGCGACACACCGCACACCGTCGGCAATAAATTCTTCCACCAGGCCATGCTCTGTCGCCGGATCGCTGTTCGTGTTTCGCAGCACCAGGCTGAAGCCTTGCTGGCGAGTCGCCTGATCCAGGGCGCGCGCCAGCGACGCATAGAACGGATGAGCGATCGAGGGCACCAGCAATCCCAGCACCGTGGGTCGGGCGTGACCGGAGCGCAGCAGCCGGGCGGCGGTGTTGGGTCGGTAGTTGAATAGACGGATGGATTCCGTCACGCGCTGAAAAGTCTCAAGGCTGACTTTTTCGGAAAGACCGTTCACCACGTTGGAGACGGTGCTGCGCGAAAATCCTGAATGGGTCGCCACCTGCTGCAACGTCGCCGGCAGCTTGCTGGAGGCGCCCCGCTCGTCACGGTGGTGATCAGTCAGCGGGCGTCGCCGCGAGGCCGCCCCTCCCGGCAACAAGGATGTCGTTCTTTTTTTCGCCATGTC
>DATLVT010000396.1:0-16040 GCA_035577105.1 Polyangia bacterium | reverse complement strand
GATCTTCGGGCTGGGGGGCGGTGTTGCTGGGTGACACCCTGGACGGCAAGCACGGCCTGGGCGATCTGGACCTGGCCTTCGCCGAGGGAAAATTCCTGCGGCGGCGGATCGCCGTGCGCCTCGGCCGCCAGATCCTGATGGCGGGCGCGGGGCGCAACTGGGCCTTCGACGGTCTCTCCGTCACCGCCACGCCGGTGCGCTGGGCGGGCGTCTCGGCGCAGGCCGGTGTGCCGGTGACGCCGCGCTTTGCCGTCGATCGCGGCGACGCGCTGGTGGCGGGCCGTGCCTTCGTCAAGCCGGCCTTCGACAGCGAGGCGGGCGTGTCGTTCCTGCAAGTGCTGGACAACGGCGAGATCGCCCGCCGCGATCTGGCCGTCGACGCCCGCCTGGTGCCGGTCCGCACGGTGCCGCTGGCGGTGAGCGGCTTCGCGCTGTACAGCCTGCCCGACCGGCGCCTGGGCGAAGGAAACGTCACCGCCACCTGGCAGTTCGGCCGGCGCGTCGAGGTCAGCGGCGATTACCGGCGCACGGCGCCCGATCTGTTCTTGCCGCGCAACTCGATCTTCTCTGTGTTCTCGCAGGAGACGCGCGACGAGGCGGGCGGCTTCTTTTACCTGAAACCGATCCCTCGCCTGAACGTGCAGGGCCAGTACCATGTCGTCGTCGACGCCGACGGCACCGGGCACGACGCCACCGCCAAGGTGACCGGCACCTTCGGCGCCGAGGCGCGCGACACCGCCGGCCTGGAATCGCGCCGGCTGGCCCTCCCCCACTCCGGGTACACCATGGCCCGGGCCTTCACGCTGGTGCGCGCGGCGCCACGGGTGGTGACCACGCTGGATGCCAGCGCCTTCTTCTTCGACGGCGACGTCAACGGATACCGGCAGTCGTTCGTGGGCGCCGCCACGCTGGCCTACGACTTTCGTCCGGGCTGGCGCGCGGTGGTGACCGGCATCGGCAGCGTCACGCCGTTCGTGGAGCGCCGTTTTGAAGGGATGGCCAAGCTGGTTTACCAACTGAGCACACAATTTCGGCAGGTCAGCGGTCAGGGGAAGCCATGAAAACCGCGACGGCGACGCCCGGCCCCCTGAACACCTCGACACGGCTGACCAGACTGGCGCGACTGGCGCGACTGATACGGCTGGCGCTGGTGGCCGCCGCCGCGCTGGCGCCGTCGGGCTGCGCGCGCGTGGCCGCCGTCGACAGCCAGCACGCCCCCACAACCGACGACATTCGTTTTTCGCACAGCGCCCACGCCAAGGCCAAGGTCGACTGCCTGGCCTGTCACGAGGAGATCTACGACGCCAAGACCATGGACAAGCGGTTCTTGCCGCCCGAGGCAAAGTGCCTGGAGTGTCACAAGGAAAAGAAGGCCCAGGGTGACTGCGCGTTTTGTCACCGCGATCCGGGCCACCCCGTCACCTATCCCAGCGTCGAACGCACCCTGCGCCTCTCCCACGCCGATCACATCGAACGGGTGAAAGAGGACTGTTCGCGCTGCCACCAGAAACTGCCCGAGCTGGTGCGCGCCGGATCGACCGTGCCCCCCATGAGCACCTGCACCGGCTGTCACGAGCACGCCGTCGAGCTGACCGCCGGCCAGTGCACGCCCTGCCACGTCGACCTGCGAAAGTTTCAGCTGCGTCCCATCACCGTCTTTTCCCACCAGGGCAACTTCGTCAAGCAGCACGGCCCCGCGGCGCGGTCGGCCGGCGAGGGCTGCGCCTCCTGCCACGACCAGACGTTCTGCGCCGACTGCCACGCCCGCACCGTGGCCGTCCCCGTCGAGGTCAAGTTCCCCGAGCGGGTCACCGCCGACTTCATCCACCGCGCCGACTACGTCAGCCGCCACGCCATCGAGGCACGCGCCGACGAGGGCCTGTGCCGGCGCTGCCACGGCCAGTCCTTCTGCGAGAGCTGCCACACGGCGCAGAACCTGACCCCGCGCGCCCTGAACCCGCGCAGCCCGCACCCGCCCGACTTTTCTTTCCCTGGTTCGCCCAACTCGCACGGGCCGCTCGCCCGTCGCGACATCGCGTCGTGCGCGTCCTGCCACGACCAGGGGGCCAGATCGAACTGCGTCGACTGTCACAAGGTGGGCGGGGTGGGCGGCAATCCGCACCCCATGGGCTGGACCAACCGCCACCCGCGCGACGAGATCAACCGCAACACCATGTGTCTGACATGCCACCTGTAAGTCGAAAAAACAATTCTCTGTTTCCTGTTCCCGTTTCATCCGAGGAGGCGTCCATGCGTTCCGCGAGACAGCTCGTCGTCGGTCTTTCACTGTCATTTGTGCTGGGCGGCCTGGCCGTCGGCTGCAGCGGCCCGCGCGGCGCCGCTGGGCCGGCCGGATCGGAGTGCACGGTGGCCACGCTGGACGGCGGCGCGCGGGTGATCACCTGCGGCGATGGAACGTCGGTGGCGGTGGGAAGCGACAGCAACGCCGCCTGCACGGTGACGGCGGCCGCCGACGGCGGGGCCAAGACCATCACCTGCAAGGACGGGACATCAGTCAAGGTCACCGACGGAGAACCAGGCTCCTCCTGCTCCATCGCCAGCGGCGACGGCGGGGTCAAGTCGATCACCTGCAGCGACGGCACGTTCGTCACGGTGTCGCCCGAGACGCCGCCACCCGCCACGTTGCTAGGCGCCGGTGACAAACTCCCCGGGCTGGTGGTGGCCATCTCCTCGCTGAGCGGCGGAAGCGGCGACAAGGGCAACTTTCAGATCGGCGACACGGTCTCGGTGACGTTCACGGTGCGCACCACCGCCGGCGCCGACCTGCCGCTCGCCTCGGTCGACGACGCCATCATCTGGATCGCCGGGCCCACCTCGCACTATCAGCGCGTCCTGCCCAGCGGCCGCGATCAGCTGAGCCTCAATGACGTCAAGGGGCGCGCCACCAGGAACGCCGACGGGTCGTACACCTACGCCTTCGCCAGCCCCTTGCCCGGCGTCTACGGACCGCCCCTTTACGACACCACCAAGTTCACCGACGGCGAGCTGACCGGTCAGCCGCTGCAGCACGGCTCGTACACCGTGGCCCTGCGCCTTTATCGCCGGTACACCGTCGACACCACCAGCTATCGCGACGTCGGCTCGCAGACGCGGGATTTTCTGCTGGGCGGGGCGACGGCGCTGGAGCCGCGCGAGGTGGTCAGTCTGGGCAACTGCAACCAGTGCCACGTCACGTTGCAGGCCCACGGCGGCACCTATCGCGACACCAAGCTCTGCGTCACCTGCCACACCGCCGGCGCCGAGGATCGCAACAGCACCGACACCGGTGACGCCACGCCGGTCACCATCGAGTTCGCCACCCTGATCCACAAGATTCACAACGGCGCCAACCTTCCCTCGGTGCTGGGCATCGGCGTCAACGACGACGGGACCCGCAACTACGCCGCGCCCTCCGTGCCCTACCTGGTCGGCGGCGGCACCACTCCCTCTGACTTTTCGGATGTGCAGTTTCCGGTGTGGCCCAGTCTTTCGTTGCCTACACCTCGCAACAAAGGCTATTCGGCGCTGACGCCCACCCAGCAACTGGCCGACGACAAATCACGCATGGGCGTCATCGCCTGTGAAAAGTGCCACGGCGATCCCGACGGCGCCGGCCCGCTGACCGCACCGTCACAAGGAGAATTCGCCTTCAGTCACCCGTCGCGCCAGGCCTGCGGGTCGTGCCACGACGACGTCAACTGGAACAAGACGTACAAACGCAACACCGACACCGGCATGCCGGCCCAGGCCGACGAATCACGGTGCCTGGTCTGCCACCCGGCCTCGGGCTTTGCCGTGGGGGGATCGCCGCGCGACGGCCACCGACATCCTCTTTATGATCCAACGTTCAACACCGGCCTCAAGGTCGCACTTTCCAACCTGCACGAGGCGGGCGCCGCCAACGGCAACAGCAAGCTGGACGTGGGCGAGAAGATCGCCGTCACCATCAATGTCACCGACGACGCTGGCGCCGCGCTGGCCGCGAGCGCCATCCCGGCGCTGAGCGTGATCGTCACCGGCCCCAGCTCCAACCGAAATCTGTTGCTCACCTCGACCATCCCGGTGGCGGCGCTGACCGGCCCGCAGCCCTTCAACGTCACCTTGCCAGACGTGGTGAATCTGGAACTGCTCGGCACCTCGACGGCCGGCACCGGCGACGTCTTCACCGCGGCGCGCACGCCCATCTGGAACATGACTGGCGCCGCCACCACCGTCTTCGTTCGTACCGCCACCGGCGCCACCACCACCCTGGCCAGCGCCGCGCCGGCGCTGCAGAACTTTGTGACCGTGGCGTCGCCAGCCGGATTCCTGCGCAACGATTATGTCGTGGTCGAGGACGGCAGCGCCGGCGCCCAGGAATACCTGCGCGTGCAATGGATCGACGGCAACCGCCTGTGGTTCGCCGCGGCGGGCGCTGCTGGGTACCAGCCGGGATTGCGCCTCGCGCACGCAGCCGGCGTTTCCATCAGCAAGGTCACCCTGGCGACGAAAGCGGCGGGCACCGATTACACGATCGCGGCGGCCACCGGGACCATCACCGAGGTGACCGAGTTCGGCGCCGGCGCCGCCGTGCTGGCTTCGTACACCACCGATTTCGTCATGCCGGCCCTCTATGGACCGCCGCTGAACGATTCACCCGACCTGGGCGAGGCCGAAGGGAAGTGGAAGGGCCTGCCCCTGGTCCCCGGCACGTACACCGTCGGGATCTGGGGCGCCCGCACGTTGACCCTTGCCCAGAACGGCGAGACCAACAGCTATCGCGCCACGTCGCCGCCGGCGAACGTGGACTTCCTGGTTGGCGCGGCGACCACGATCAAACCGGTGGCCATCATCTCGTCGGGCGCCACCTGCGAAAAATGCCACACCGAGATCTACGGCCACGGCGGCGGGCGGCGCGGCGCCGACACCTGCCTGCTGTGTCACGGCAGCGCCGGCAGCGAGGATCGTCCCCGTTACGTGGCCGCCGCCGCCCCGGCCACGCCCGGCGCCACCATCGAGTTCCGCAGCATGCTGCACAAGATCCACCGCGGCAGCGACCTGGCGAACGCCGCGACGTACACCGTGGTCGGCTTTGGCGCCGCAGCCTACCCGAACAACTTTGGCCTCAACGCCTACGCTGACGTGGAATTCCCCGCCATGCCCAGCGGGGTCAAGGACTGCGCCGCCTGCCACGGAGCCAGCACCGCCTGGCAATCGCCCGCCGACCGCAGCCACCCCACGGCGGCGACGGCCGCGGCCCAGGTATGGAACACCTCCTGCGGCAGCTGCCACGATTCGGCCGCCGCGACGGCGCACTTTGACATCATGACCAGCAGCATGGGCAACGAATCCTGCTCCGTCTGTCACGACTCTGGACGCGAGCTGTCCGCCACCTTGGTTCACCAAATTCGCTAGGAGAACACCGATGTCACAGACAGTGGGTATGGGGAAGGTCCGCCCGCAAGCGGCAAGGTGGATCACGCGCATCATTGAGGCGGCGCTGGCGGCGGCGCTGGCGGCGGCGCTGGCGGCAGCGCTGATGGCGACCGGCTGTTCGGGCAGTACCGGTCCAGCGGGATTGCCGGGAGCCAAGGGAAACAACGGGAGCGACGGGACCTCCTGCACGCTGACCGACAACAAAGACGGGACGTCGACCATCCACTGCGCCGACGGTACCTCGGCCACGGTCAAGACCGGAGTCGCCAACGGCGGCTGCACGCTGGTGAACAACGGCAACGGAACGCGCACCATCACCTGCAACAGCGACGGCAGCGACGGCGGCAGCGACGGTGGCAGCGTCATCGTCCCCGACGCGGTCGTCGACTTTGCCCTGCTGACGCCCGCCGAGCAGGCTCAGGCGGCCATGACCGCGGCGATCACCAGCGTCACCATCCCCGCCGACGGCCGCCCGCTGATCGCGATCAAGGTCAGTGAGCGCCACGGCTTTGGCGTGAAGAACCTGTCTGCCACCGCGGTGAGCTGGCGCTTTTCGCTGCTCAAGCTGACCGCCGACGTCAATGCCAGCGCCAACGACACCTGGGTCAGCTATCTGGCCGCCAACGACCACAGCGCGGCCTCCAGCGAGACCGCCATGGCCGCCAACCTGACCGACAGCGGCGACGGCACCTATACCTACCGGTTTGCCAAGGTGATCAACGGTGGCGCCGACACCGCCGGCACCACCTACCAGGCTGACAAGGTCCACCGTTTGATCGTTCTGCTCTATGGGGCCGGAAACCCGTTCACGCCCATCAACCTGGTCAAGGATTTCATCCCCGGCACCGGCGCCGACGTGACCGGCCAGAACGACAAGGTCGACGGCAAGGCCTGCCTGGAATGCCATACCACCTTCCGCGCCATCGCCGGCGGCACCGGCCAGCTGGGCAGCGGCGAATTTCACGGCGGCGTTCGTTACGACATCCGGACCTGCGTCGGTTGCCACAACGACCAGCGCCGGTTCAGCAGCACGGGCGCTGTCGTCGCCGAACCGACCATCGCCGCCGACGGAACCTGGACTGACAGCGCCGCCGTCATCAACGGCGAGGCCGTGATCAACCTGCCGGTGTTCATCCACAAGATTCACATGGGCAACAAGCTGTCATTGACCGGCGGCAAGTACGCCGGGATCCCTCAACCGTACGAGACGACCTACCCGCAAGACGTCCGCAATTGCACCAAGTGCCACCGCGCCCCGGCGCCCCTGGCCGACAGCTGGAAGACCCAGATCAGCCGGCGCGCCTGCGGCGCCTGTCACGACGATCGCAGCTTTGCCGCCACCGTCCCCACCGCCCGAAAAATGCACAGCGGGGGCCCCATGGCTGACGACAAGACCTGCACCGTGTGCCACGCCGCCGGCAGCGTGGCCCGCGATGTCGCCACCAACCACCTGACCGTCTCCGATCCCAACCCATATAACATCTATGCCGACGCCAGCGCCGCCGGCAACGGCAACACCAACGCCGCCTTCGTCGCCGCGGCCAAGGCGGTGCCGCCCGGCGCCAAGGTGATCACCTACGAGGTCAAGAGCGTCTCCACCTGGACCGACGCCGCCAACGGCAGTGTGTTGAGGCCGCAGATCACCTTCAAATTCAAAATCGATGGCGCCGACGTGGTCCTCCCGGATCCCGCGTCCGCCAGCGAGATGATCCCCGGCTTTGTCGGCTCGCCCAGCGCGTACTTTGTGTTCGCCGTGCCACAAGATGGAAAGGCGGCGCCCGCCGACTTCAATGCTTCTGCCAGCGCATACATCCGCAACGTGTGGAACGGAACCGGCACCTGCTCGAACGCGGCGGCCTCCACCACGCGCACGGGGGGCGGCACGTTGACCGGCCCCGACGCGGCCGGGTTTTACACGCTGCAACTGACCTGCGCGATCATTCCGGCCAACGCCACCATGTTCACCGGCGGCATCGGATACACCTATGGCCTCGGGTCGCGACAAAATCCTTCGAACCCTGATCTCGACTTCATCAACAACACGCAGCCGTTCACCCAGATCGACCTGCCCGCGTATCCCTATGCCGCCAACAAGAAGGCGGATGGCGTGACGCCGGGGTACGGAGGCAAAGGCGGTCTCATCGTGCCTCCGCCCGACGTGTCGATGGTGGGGACCGGTTACACCGCCCGGCGCGCCATCGTCGACAATGCCCGCTGCGGCGCCTGCCATGTCGCCCTGGGTGTCGGCCCGGATTTTCACGCCGGACAGCGCAACGACGCGCCCACCTGCGCGTTCTGTCACCGTCCCAATCAGACCAGCAGCGGCTGGTCTGCCAACGGAAAAGATTTCATCCACGCCATTCACGGCGCGGAAAAACGGAGCACGCAATTCACCTGGCACGAAGAATCGCTGACGGAGGGCTTCTGGAAAACCACTTATCCGGGCGTGCTGAACAAGTGCGAGATGTGCCATCTGCCGGGGACCTTCGACTTCAGTGCCCCCGCCACCCTGGCCGCCTATCCCAACATGCTGGCCAGCACCGCCGGCCAGGGGAGCTATCCCGCCGGCAGCGTGCACGCGCCGTACGTGGCCGAAGCGCAACCGTACGGTGTCGGCTTCAGTTACAACGCGCTGACCGGCGCAACTGTGAACGCCGATCCCAGCACTTTGGTGCTCTCCCCGATGGTGGCAGCCTGCTCCCCCTGTCACGACAGCGCCATCGCGGTTGATCACATGCAGACCAATGGTGGTTCGTTTTACGAACCGCGCGCCGTCGCATTCGCGAAGCCACAGCAGGAAGAATGTTTGCTGTGTCATGGACCGGGACGACTGGCCTCGATCTCCGAGCGACACGCGGTCCTCCCCTAGCGATCCCTAGCGATCGGGCAGCGCCACGAATCGATCAATCGACGGCCGGTCTCACCAAAAATCGATTTGCTATTCACAGGCTTGTCGCGGAATTTAATTTCTTGCCAATTTCTACACCGGCAGAATTGCAGCGAAATTCCCGCGTACAGAGAAACCTTTCCACTCCGATGTCGTTTTCTGGAGCCTGTTGAGATAGATTCGATCCTCTAGCTAGTTTGATTGGTGGAGGCTCGTTGGTCGCGGAGTGGTCCCCCGAACCGTCGGCGATTTGCTGCTTAGTTGGTTTCCCGGGCAGCGCAGCCTCACCTAACTTCGAGAAACGAAAACCCCCGCTTCGTTTCCCATAGAACGCCACTCGCGCGTCTAACGATCGTCACCCTCTGATTGTTGAGGAGGCCGACAGTGAGCGGACGTCTTTTTGTTTCATTGCCGTCGCCACGGCAGTTTTTTTTGGCAATTCATCGCCGGGAACCAGACGTCAAACAACATCGTCACTCTTTTGCTGTGCGCCTCTTTTCTGTTGTCGCCGTCACCGTCGGGTTGCTTGTTGCCTGGCCCGCTGAAGGCAAACCACGAGCGACGGCTGCTCGTGGTGCGTGCATGGCCACGTACAAGAACGCTCAGCGACGGGCCCATGCTGGACGGCTGCGCGAGGCCAAGGACCTGATGATGAAATGCGCCAGCGCCAGCTGCGGCAGCTTCCTGTTGCATGCCTGCACCAGCCGGTACACGCAGCTGGACGCCGACATTCCGTCCGTGGTCCCCCTGGTCGCCGACGGCTCGGGACAACCGCTGGCTGACGTCCAGGTCGTCATGGACGGCCAGCTGCTGACGGACAAGCTGGACGGTCACGCCCTGCCCGTTGATCCGGGGAGGCACGAATTTTCTTTCATCGTCCGCGGCGAGAACATCGACACCCAGACGCTGCTGATCGCCACCGGGCAGCGCAATCGGCCCCTGTCGACCGCGCTGCCCGCCACCGGCGAAGCGTCGCACAGAAAGTCGACGGTGGCAGCCGCGGCGCCGCCGCCCGCGCCCGAACCGTCGCCGAAGGCCGCGCCTCCCCTGCCGGATGAGGAGGACGAAGAGCCGTCGGCCGACGCCCCCGAAAAATCAGCCGCGGCGGACGAGGACGAGCACCCGGCGCCGCGGCGGCGCGCCAAGAAGCATGTCGCGGAGAGCAGCGGCACCTCGGCGTTCGCTTACGTCTTTGGCGTGACAGGTCTGGCCGGCCTGGGCGGCGCCGCCCTGCTGACCTACTGGGGGCGAAAGGACAACCAGATGCTGGCGGGCTGTTCCCCCAACTGTCTTCCGGCCAGCGTCCAGCACGTTCACCGCCTGTACCAGGGCGCCGACGTATCGCTGGGTGTCGGCGTCGCCTCCTTGCTGATCTCCACCTGGATCTTCATCGCCTCCGGCTCCAGCAGCGAAAAACCAGGCCGCGAGGAGGCGATGCGCTTCAACGTCCATGCCGGCCCCACCGGCACCTTCGCAACCATGGCAGGGACGTTTTGAAGCACGCCGCGCTGTTTATCCCGGTCGCCGCCGCGTTGACCGTGGGCTGTCCGTTGCTGGGCTGTTCGTTGCAACAGTTCGACGCTGACGCCGCCAGCGCCACCGTCAACGCGCCGCCGGTCTCTTCCGACCAGCACACGGTCGCTCTCGACACGCCGCCCATCCAGGTGACCCCGGGCGACAACGGCATGACCACCGACGACGCCTGCCAGGCGACCAGGTCTCAGGCCCTGGACATCCTGCGCATCAACTGCGCCGGTTGCCACGGCGGCGGGCCCGGCCAGAACCTGGGCCAGCCGGCCTTCGACTACGTGCTGGACGTCGACCGGTTGCTGATGGCCGTCTCCGAGACGGTGAAGGATCCCAAGACGATGAAGCCGGTCCGCTTCCTGATTCCGGGCGACCCGGATCATTCCCGTGTCTACGCCCGCGTCTTTCACGGCGAGATGCCGCCCATGCCCGTGGTCGGCCTGCCGGACAATCTCAGCCGCCCCACGGTCAGCGACGTTTCGGTGATCCGTCACTGGATCGCCTACTGCCTGGGCGCCACCCCGCCACCCGTCGGCGACGGGGGAACCGCGACGGAGGTCCGGGCGCCGGCCCCCGACGGCGGCACCGCCGATGACCTGGATTCCGGCGGCGATGGCCGAGGCCAGACCTTGGCGCGTTCCGCTTCACAATAGACAGGACATCAAGAAGAGAGGAGGAGACCAGGCGATGCGCAAGCGGTTGCATTCTTACTTGAGCATGCCGGTCCAGGCCCTGACGCTGACGACGCTGGCGGCTTGCCAGGATCCGTTCAAGTTCGACGCCACCAAGATTGAACCCCAGGAGGAAGAGATCTGCGCCGCCAGCTCGGAGTGGCTGCCGAACACGCCCGGCCCTTCATTGTTTCTGCCCTTGCCCCACCCCGAAACCGAGTGTCCGTTTTATCGGGGCGGCTGGCAGAATTTCCTGCTGGCCACCCAGCCCGATGCCGCCACCGGCGAGCCGGCGCTGAAGGCGTACCCGACGATCGACGACGTCTTTGACAGCAAGACGCCGCACGGCGTGCGCGGCACGGCCCAGCGGGCGTGGCTGGGCGACATCAAGCAGGCCGGCGGGCGGCAAATTCTCATCGATCAGAACGGTCACACCATCTATTACGGAATTCACGTCAACCAGGCCTTTGCCGATTTCATCAGAGGCAACGGCCTGCAGACCGTCGACGCCATCAAGAACGCCGATCCCAACCTGTTTTTTCCGGCCGGCGTCACTGAATTCAAATCGGCCTGGCAAGAAGTCGACGCCAGCGACCCGACCTTGTCCGATTACATCAGCACCAAGGCCTGGGTCCCCACCCTCAGCCAGGTCAACGGGCAGATCCATGAGGACAAGGACCACCCGCGCGAGATCACCGTGCGGTTGCTGGCCCTGCACGTGGTCTTCACGCTGCCCGGGCACCCCGAGTTCATCTGGGCCACGTTCGAACATTCAACGGGCGCGCCCGATCTGACCGCCGCCGACGGCAAGCGCAACGTCGCCCCGCTGGACCCGCGCGATCAGAACCCGTCGCTGACGGATCCCAACAACAAGATGGATCAGACGGTGGTCAGCGACACCGACCACATCCTGTACCACGCCGGCACCACGCTGCGCGACGGGAACACCCCCATCGACGAGAAGGACCTGACCCTGGATCCCGCCACCCAGAAATTCCGACAGACCACCTCGGTCTACCGGATGTTCCCCGCGTCGAAATCCAACACCACCCATCCCGATGACGCCATCACCTCGTTGAACTTCAACGTGCAGACCCTGTTCGAGCGCAAGCAGGCCGAGCTGCACCGGGCCGACAGGCGCGGGCACTATCGCCTGGTGGGCGCTGTATGGATGGACAAGCCCCGCTTTTTTGCCGTCGACAGTGCCCTGCAGAACGACCGGACCAGTCCCTTGATCGATGCCGCCGGCGGGCTGAAAGCCTTCGAGGCGGCCATTCAGAAGGACGGCAGCGACAGCGAGTTCTCCATCCTGGCCGGTGAGGATCGCCTGTCCAGCACCGCGATGGAATCGTTCACGCAGGCGCCGGTATCATTCCCGAACTGCTTCAGCTGCCACAACACCCAGGCCATCACCGCCAAGGGCGTCCCCGTCAACCACGACAGTCAGGGGATCGTGCTGGTGCAGCCCAAGCAATTGAACATCAGCCACGTCCTGTCGCAGTTCGTGCTGGAAGAAACCACCACCCCCTGAAGCGGTCGGGTCCCCGGCGCTGCCCGTTGCATCCCGGCGGGGCCGATTCTAGGTTTGGGGCCTGGAGGGGAGACCCCATGAGCCACAACATCGATCGTTGCGATTTCATCGACATGTTCGAGGAGTCGGAGAAGCTGCGCCGACCAATCCGCGTCACCGTCCCCGGCGACAGGCACTTCACAGATCTGGTCAAGCAGGTGATCACCGAGCAGGGTCAGGACTTCGTCCTCTTCCGCGACCACGGCCGCATCCCCGTCACCGACGTCCTCGACTGCGTCTTCGCCGAGCCTCCCCGCCAGGGCTACGATACAAAACTCTGAATTCCGCCTCGGATGGCAGGCGGGCTCTGCCCGCCGGAGACTGCACCTGCCAAACGGGGATCCGCGCTCTCGTCGCGTCGGGAGGCCCGCGGAGGGGCCCTCAGGCCCCTTCCGCGTATCTTGACTCTGTCGACGGAGCCGGCGACATTTCTGTACCTTGGCGCTCTATTTTTTTGGGTTCGCGCTGTGCCTGATCCCCATAACGCTGGCGGCGGGTGCGCTGCAGGCTGGTTTTCGTTTCTTGCGCCGTCTGGCCACCCTGCGCCGTGCTCGTTTCACGGTTTCCGCGCGCGAGGCGCGTCCGGGGGACACCATCGAGGCCAGCGCCCAGGTGCTGCCGCGCTCATCGCGCGTCGTCACGGTGGAGGCCCGGTTGACCTGCACCATGTTTGATCACCGCGCGCACGAGCTGTACTCCAGCAAGCGCCCCATGCTCCCGGCCGCGTCGGCGCCCCATCAATATTCGGCCGCGCTGGTCTTGCCTCCCTATGCGCTGCAGACCGGGCGCATGGGCGACAAGTCGCCGAACCCGTTTTCCGAGCACGCCCACCGCATGCTGGTGGTGTGGACGGTCGACTTCGAGGTGCGCTCGGCGCGCGGAACGCTGCTGCACCGTCGATCGCACGCCTTTGAAGTGCCCCGCGGCCGCCGTCTCAAGACGCACCTGCGGCGGATGAGCCTGCTGGCCATCGACACCTTCTCGTCGACCCGCAACGACATGCTGTTCAACTGGCTGGTGCATCTGGCCGCCTGCGACGGCCCCATCACGCCGTCGGAACGCACCCTGCTGTACGAGCTGCTGTCCGAGATGGACGGCATGACCGACCTGGAAGAAGCGGTGACGCGCGTCGAGCGCGAACTTCAGCGCCGGCTGGTAATTGACGATGTGTTCCTGCACAGGTACGTGCCGATGGAAGCCCGCCTCGAGTTCTATCGTGCCCTTTACACCCTGGCGCTCAGCGACGGTCCCCTCCACGAACTGGAGAAGACCTTCCTGGCCGAATCGCTCAAGTCTTTTGGACTCAACAAGGACGACGTCAAGCAAATCGAAGGAGAGGTCGCCGTTGCGCGCGAAGCCGTCTCCGCTCCTTAAGCTCCTGCGCGCGCTGAGCCTGCTGGTCGTCGCGGTCGCCCCGTGTCTGGCCCAGGCCCACGAGCGCTGGGTGAAACACGACGCCAAGCCGTTCGACCGGCAGTACTTCGAATCGATGTCAGGCGAGGTCCTGGAGCTGTCGCTGCTGGCCACCGCCGCCGTCGCCGTCATCATCGGCCTTTGGTACCTGGGCGCCGTGGTCCTGGTGGAACGCCTGACGCCGACGTCCGTGGAAAAGAAGATGCCGCGGGCGAAGCGTGGCCCCATCGCACGCTTTGTCGCCCTGGCCATCCGGTTCGCCCTGGACGGCTATGTCGACAGCCCCTGGCTGGCCCGCGCCGAAACCGTGGCGGTGTTCATCTTCGCGCGGCTGCCCGGGCTGGTCTTCCTGCTGGGGGCCTGGGAGGGCTGGCTGGTGATGCCCAGCTTTCCCGTCGCCGCCGGGCCGCTGCACGACAAGATCCTCCTGGTCGAGGTGGCCGTGGCGCTGTGGATCCTGCTTGGGGTCTGGAGGACAGCGCTGGGGGGCGCCTTCATCGCGATCTTCGTGTACCTGTGCGCCGAGTATCGGATGGCCGCCGTCGACGCCATGCCCGTGCTGGCCAGCGCGTTTTTCTATCTCTTCTCGCGCCCGGGAATGACTCTCAGCGCCGGTCAGGTGGCGGGGATTCGCTTTGGTCTGGGCGTCGGCTTCATCTTCCTGGGCCTGGTCAACAAGATCTACAACGCCCAGCTGTTCATCGGCGTCGGCGACAATTACCCGCAGCTGATCGCCGGCCCGCAAAGCGTCTTCCCCTGGCTGACGCGCGAATCCTGGTCGTTCGCCACCGCGCTGGGCGAGATGGTGTTCGGGCTCTTCTTGCTGCTGGGGATCTTCAACCGCATCACCGCGCTGGTGCTGGCGCTTATCTTCGCCAACTTCATCCAGGTCTTTGGCTTCGCCGAGATCGTCCACCTTTACCCCATCTCTGGCTTTGCCGTGCTGTTCTTCCACGCCGCCCCCGGCACCGCCCTGGACGGCGTCCTCTTCCGCACCCACGTCCGCGTCTGGAAGGCGATGGGCTATCGCACGTCGTTCTTGCTGTACCGCGCGTCGGTGTTCGTGGTGGCCCTGACCGCCGCGGCCATCCTGATGTTCGGCCCCCTTTACGTCACGGTCCAGGTCGTGCCGCGACTGTACCGGTGACGCGGCGACCGGCCAGATGTTATCGGTGCGTGTGCGTGTGGCTTGCAACCGAGCGATCACGATCGTCGCCCTGGCGGTCGCCTTTCCCGGTCTGAGCGGTTGCACCACGGGGAGTGGCGCCAGGAATCAGTCTGTCGGCGGCGGCGGGGCGTCGGGCGCTGACGGGGGAGCGGGCGGGGGCGGCGGACGGGCGGCGGACGGGCGGGGCGACGCGAACACGGGGAGCGGCGGCAGCCGAGATGGCGCGGCCAACGACAGAGGGACCGACGCGGGCGACGCGACCGACGGGGCCCTGCACGGCGGCACGTCGGGGCGGTACATCTGCCCGCCCGGCGCCAGTTATGCCGGTGTCACGCCGGCGCTGTCGGGAGCGGTCTCGACCGCCAGCGGGCCCGCGGGGACGCCGAATGCGGAGGGGCCGATCTGGGTGGCGCCGCTGGGGGCCCTGCTGTTCACTTCCAGCCAGGATCAAGGCGCGGACATCCGTCAGATCTGGCGGCTGTCCCCGCCCGGTCTGGACTGGATCTCGGTCAAGACCAACGTCGGCAACAACGGCATGACGCTGGACCCGGACAACAAGATCGTCTCGGCCGACCATCAGATGTCCGCCGTCGTGCGCCTGGAACCGGCGACGGGCGCCGTCATCGAGGTCATCGCCGGCACTTACCTGGGCAATCACTTTCGGTCGCCCAACGACGTGATCGTGCGCGGCGACGGCAACATCTATTTCAGCGATCCCGAATACGCGGTCAGCCGGGGCCCCGTCCCCAAGGTGGAGACGACCGCGTTCTATCGAATCTCGCCGCCCCCCGCCCGCCAGGTTTCTGTCGTCGAGGACACCGGCCACCGCGATCCGAACGGCATCGCCCTGTCGCCCGACGACAACACGCTGTACACGCTGGTGGCCGGCGACCGCCTGATCAAGCGATGGTCGCTGAACGCCGACGGGTCGATCAGCGGCGCCGGAACGACGCACGTGGCCCAGACCGGACCGACCCCGGATGGAATGTGTGTCGACTGTGCCGGAAACCTTTACGTCGGCACCCAGACCGGCCTCGAGGTCTATAGCCCCACCGGCGCCAGAATCGTGACGCTGCTGGAAGGGAGCACCGCCATCAACTGCTCGTTCGGTGGCTCTGACCACAAGACGCTGTTCGTCACGGGCGACGCCCAGATCCGCTTCGCCGCGACCACCATCCCCGGCCTGCCCTAGCAGCAGGCTTCCCCGTCGGTAAAAAAACAATCGTGACTGTCGGCGAACCGCCGATATGTAACATTGTTATCAGTCGCGAAACGCGAGGCCGAGCCGGCGAACGCGCGCACCGTCCCAGCAGCTCAGACGGAGGAAACACCATCGTGAGACTTTATCGACCGCTGTTCGCTTTGTTTGTGGTGTCGGTGGGCGGGGCT
>DATLVT010000395.1:0-2041 GCA_035577105.1 Polyangia bacterium | reverse complement strand
CTCAACTACTCGGCCAATTGCATGGTCCACGTCGCGGTCACTGGCTCCGCCGCGTCGGCCAAGCCCAACCAGACCTGCCGCCTGCCCACCAAGCAGGCCGGCGATCAGGACGTTGCGGTGACGACGTGGACGCTGACCCTGGACAGCCCCACCAGCATCAGCACCCAGCTCAAGGGAACCGCTCTGTTCGGGATGTGCATCGTCAGCGGCTCCGGCAAGCTGCTCCGGACAGACGCCACCGATGGCGGCACCGACGCCGACTAAAGAATTTCGATCTGCGGGTCGAGGATGCCGCTGAGAAAGGCGGCGCGGTCCTCCTGGGGCTGGCGCGCCAGCTCTTGCAGGACGTCGTTCAATGACTCCGTCCCGGCCTCGAAGAGGACGGCGAAGCCGCGATAGGCGACGGTGCGGATGACGCTGCCGGTGGCGCGCCAGGTTTGACCGCGCCCCGAGGAGAAGACCACCGAGATCTTGCGGTCAACGTCCACGGTGGCCGTTGACTTGAAGAAGCAGCCGCCCTGCGAGATGTCCTGCAGCTCACCCTGGGCCGACACGCCACGAGCAGAGAACACCAGCGTCACGGGAACACCCAGGCCGAAGCGTGGGTACTGCCGCTGTTCCACCCCGTCCATCCCTTCAGGATGCCACAAACCGCCCCCCGGGGCGCTAGCGGAGAACGTCGATGACTTCGAACATGGTGACCGTGCCGGTGGCCGACGCCGGCCCCGCTGTCGCGCTGGGCGTGGCCCTGGGCTTGGTCACGGCCTTGGTCCTGGCCTCGGGCCCGCCAGGGGGGCGGTCGTCCGTCATCTGATCGGTGATCGCCACGACCACGACGCGCTCGGCTGGATTGGAGAACGCCGCCAGGGGACGGGCCTGGGCGGTGCTGGTGGTCTTGATCTGACCGATGACGTCAGACCGGGAACCGGTGCGCGTCACCTTCAACGAATGCCGGCCAAAGTGCAGGGCCAACCCCATCGGGGGCAAGAGCAGATCGGACGAATCGGCGGGCCAGTCGGTGCGCGACAGCTCGACGAAGGCGCCCTCTTTCATCTGGGCCAGCACGCGGGGCCAGGCGGCGGTCTCCTTTTTCCGGCGCGATCTGTCGTCGGGCGCCTCGCCCGGTTTGAACACCGGGATCTCCTGCGTGGGACGTCCCGCGGACAGCGGCGACAGCACCACCACGCAGCCCTCTCCGCCGGGCGCGGGGGCCGCCGCGGACGGCGGCGTCCAGCAACGGTTGAACACCACCAGGCCGCGCTGCCGGCTGTAACCGACGGCCGAGCGCTCCAGGACGTGCCGCGCCACCAGCCCCGGCGTCGGGTGTATCTGTTCGGCCGCCGCCTGGGGTCGCAGATCGAAGGGGATCGAGACGTGGGTATCCTGGGCGTTCTCGGGCGGCACGAAGCGCCAGCGTTCGACGCTGGCGATCACGCACTCGTCGACCTCGCGGTTGCGCAGCGTCGATTCCTTGACCACGGCCTGCGACACCGTGCCGCGCGCCGTGACGGTGAAATGCACGACCAGCTGCCCGGCCAGCCCCGGGTGCGTGTCCAGAACCTGTCGGTAACAGGCGTCGATCTCGCCCTGGTGCCGCTGCACCTGCTCGGCGATAGACTGTTCGGGCGCCCCGGCGGTCGGGCCGGGCCCGGCGTCGGACGCGCTGACAGCAGCCGGCGCGTTGGCCATGGCCGCCAACGTCAGCGCGGCGACGGCCCCTCGAAGCGGTCTGGCGATCACCACGGAGCGCATGACGGCGCGCATTCTATCCCGGCGCGCGCGGCTTCGGGGCGCGTGCTATCTATCTTTGCGATTCATGGCGACGGCAGCGACAGATCAGCCCGGTCGAGGGAAGTCGGTGTCGGCGTCGGCCTCGGCCTCGGCCTCGACGGACTGGCGCCCGGTCTCGCCCGAGCTGGTGCCGGCGACGCTGTTCACGCGCCGCAAGCACTGGGCCGCACGATTTGGAACCGCGCCGGTGTTGCCCACCTCGCGTGCCGAGATGGACGCCCTCGGTTGGGACAGCTGTGACGTCATCCTG
>DATLVT010000394.1:0-2203 GCA_035577105.1 Polyangia bacterium | reverse complement strand
CCCGGCCGGGCGCGCCCAGCGGGATGCTGGTCTTCGACGTCGAGCTGCTGGGAATCATGCGCGCGCCCAAGGCCCCCGAGGACGTCGCCGCCGCGCCCAAGACAGCCAAGAAGACCAAATCAGGGCTGGCCTACAAGGTGCTGAAGAAAGGCACGGGCAAGGACAAGCCCACCGCCGACAGCACCGTCACCGTGCACTACTCGGGCTGGACCACCGACGGCAAGATGTTCGACAGCTCGGTGGTGCGCGGCGAACCGGCCGAGTTCCCCCTGAACGGCGTCATCAAGGGCTGGACGGAAGGCGTCCAGCTGATGACCGTCGGTGAAAAGACGCGCTTCTGGATCCCCGGCAACCTCGCTTACGGCGACACCCCGTCGCGTCCAGGCGCCCCCGCCGGCACGCTGGTCTTCGACATCGAGCTTCTCTCCATCAAGAAATAGGGGCGGGGCGCGGCACGCCCTCGCATCGTTGTTCACAAGTCGAGCTTCACTCCTTCCGGCGAGGGCGCCTGTAGGCCTTCATCCGTTACGCACGAACGCGGCCGATGACGGATCTGCCAGCGACTTTTGTCTCTTCAGGTTTCACTCGATGGTCGGCAGCGCTTGCCTCGAGCGAGCCGACGTAGCGTGGGGGGGCGGAAGGAAGGGGCCACAGCGGGACGGTTCGGTGGGGCCGTTGTCCCTCGGCGCTTCGGATACACGGGTCGCCATCTCTAGAACCTCGAACGCGGCCCCGGCGAACCGGCCCGATGGGGAAGGTTTCCTGCGGCGACAGGACCCGCCCACGCGGAGGAGGCGGACGCCGCAAAATCCACCTTAACCCTTTCGACTTGCGGCCAGAGCGCGCGTTGCCTTGACAGTGCGGCGAAGGCCGCGCTGTACTGCCAGAATGCTGGGGGCAAACGGGTGAGGTGGCGCGGCGTCGCCGGCAGCTCGCCCCGACCTCGATGGAGGCTGCTGGCGGCGAGCGCGGCGCTGATCGTCGGCGCCAGCGGGGCGCTGTCCGCAGTCGAGGCGCCCGCGTCGCCGCCGCCGCTGGGGCGGACGATCGTCGCCCCCCTGAACGGCGAGGTCGACCTGGGTGAAGCGGCGTTCCTGCTGCGGGTCATCCACGACGCCGGCCCCGACGATCTGGTGGTGCTGGACATCGACACCTTCGGTGGCCGCATCGACGCCGCCGTGCAGGTCCGGGACGCGCTGCTGGCGTCGCGCGCGAAGACAGCGGCCTTCATCCATCCGCGCGCCATCTCGGCCGGGGCGCTGATCGCGCTGGCCACCGACACCATCGTGATGTCCCACGGCGGCACCATCGGCGCCGCCACGCCGGTCCAGATCGAAGGCGGCAAGATGCAGCCGGTCGAGGCCAAGGTGGTCTCTTACTTCCGCAAGGAGATGAAGGCCACGGCCGAGGCCAAGGGGCGCCGCGGCGATCTGGCAGAGGCGATGGTCGACGCGTCGGTCGAGATCCCCGGCCTTGACGGCAAGGACACCACACTGACCTTGACCACCACCGAGGCGGTCAAGTTGCAGCTGGCGGCGTTCGAAGCGCAATCCCTGCCCGAGCTGTGTCAGCAACTGCACCGTCCCCTCCCCTCGGTGGTCCACAGCGGCCCGAACTGGGCTGAACGCCTGGCCCGCTTCCTTTCCAGCAGCGCCGTCTCCTCCCTGCTGCTGACGCTGGGGATGCTGGGCATCATGGTCGAGCTGTGGGCGCCCGGGCACCTGGTGTCCGGTCTGCTGGGGCTGGCCTGCTTGCTGCTGTTCACGTTTGGCCACTACGTCGTGAACCTGGCGGGCTGGGAGGCGCTGATCCTCTTTGGCGCCGGCGCGGCGCTGATCGCCGGCGAGATCCTCTTTCTCCCCGGTCACGGCGTGATGATCTTTCTGGGCGCCATCCTGGTGGTGCTGGCGCTGGCCGAATCGATGGTGGACGTCAGGCACGTCCCGCTGACGGTCTCCTGGTCGCTGGGATGGCTGCCGCAGGCGTTGACCCGCGCCTTCGGGTCCTTGCTGGTGGCGGGCGGCCTGCTGGCCGTGCTGGCGCGCTTCCTGCCGCGCTCGCGTCTGGGCCGCGTGCTGATCCTGCAAGACACGGTCGGAACGTCGGCCGCCGCGCCGGCGTCGCTGCTTCGCCGCACCGGTGTGGCCGAAACGGCGCTGCGCCCCACCGGTAAGATCATGGTCGATGGGCAGCGCATCGATGT
>DATLVT010000393.1:0-2076 GCA_035577105.1 Polyangia bacterium | reverse complement strand
CGGAGGTGCGGGCGCGCAACGGGCACATCATCGCGGTGGCCACGCGCGGCGACACCCAGATCGGCGGGCTGTGCGATCGCGTGCTGAGCATCCCGGACGCGCCGGCGCTGTTGCAGCCCTTTCTGACGGTGCTGCCGCTGCAGCTGATGAGTTACGCCATCGCCCTGGCCAAGGGGAACGACGTGGACCAACCACGCAACCTGGCCAAGAGCGTCACCGTCGAGTAGATGCCGCCGCGCGCGCGCCTCACGCACGTCGACCAGCGTGGTCAGGCGCGCATGGTCGACGTCGGCGAAAAACCGGAGACGGCACGGGCGGCGACGGCCAGCGCGGCGGTGCGCATGAAACCTGCCACGCTGGCGCTCATCCAAAGCCGAACCGGTGCGAAGAACAAAGGAGACGTGTTGGCGACGGCGCGGATCGCGGCCATCGCGGCGGTGAAGCGGACAGCGGAGTTGATCCCGCTGTGTCATCCGGTGCGGGTGGTGGGTACGGAGGTCGAGCTGACGGCCGACGAGACGTTGCCGGGCGTGCGGATCGCCGTGACAGTGCGGGCGTTTGACCGCACGGGCGTCGAGATGGAGGCGATGGTGGGGGCGGCGGCGGCGGCGCTGACGGTTTATGACATGATCAAGGGCGCCGAGCGGGGCGTGGAGATCCGGGCGGTGCGGCTGGAAGAAAAGCGGGGCGGGCGCAGCGGGCTGTGGAAGCGCGGAGCAGCATCAGGAGGCGAGCGGGGGCGGGTGTGAAACCAATTGCCCTTTGCCCACCTAAATAGGAAAAGGATCTTGGAAAGGAAGTAGGAGTCATGTCGTCTGTCGAGCACGCCAAGGTTGCCATCATCGGTTCAGGGCCCGCGGGGTACACGGCGGCGGTTTACGCCGCGCGCGCCAACCTGGAGCCGGTGCTGTTCGAGGGTGGGGGGGCGGCCATCGAGCCGCTGACCATCCCCGGCGGCCAGCTGATGATCACCACGGAGGTGGAAAATTACCCGGGCTTCCCCAAGGGCGTGCAAGGGCCCGAGCTGATGGAGCTGTTCAAGGCCCAGGCCGAGCGCTTCGGCACGCGTATCCGGACCTCGGACGTGACAGCGGTCGAGCTGGGGAGTCGGCCGTTTCACATCAAGAGCACCGACGGCGACCTGTCGGCCGAGTCGATCATCATCGCCACCGGCGCGTCGGCAAAGTGGCTGGGGATCCCGTCGGAAAAGAAGTTCCAGAATTACGGCCTGTCGGCGTGCGCCACCTGCGACGGCGCGCTGTTTCGTGGGCGCGAGCTGGCGGTGGTGGGCGGCGGCGACACGGCCATGGAGGAGGCGACGTTTCTGACCCGGTTCGCCCCCAAGGTCGCCATCCTGCACCGGCGCGAGGAGTTTCGCGCGTCGAAGATCATGCTGGAGCGGGCGCGGCGCAATCCCAAGATCGAATTCGTCACCAACGTGATCGTCGACGAGATCCTGGGTGAGCTGCCGCGGCCGGGCGTGACGGGCGTGCGGCTGCGCGATGCCCGTTCGGGCGAGCTGCGCACGATGCCGGTGGGCGGCGTGTTTGTCGCCATCGGGCACCAGCCGAACTCGCAGCTTTTTGTGGGGATGCTGGAAATGGATCCGGCCGGATACCTGCTGACCAAGCCGGGATCGACAGCCACGAAGATCCCCGGCGTCTTCGCCTGCGGTGACGTGGCGGATCACGTTTACCGTCAGGCCGTCACGGCGGCGGGGACCGGTTGCATGGCGGCCATCGATGCGGAGCGGTTCCTGGCCCATTGAGGGGCAGGACGGCATAATGGCGCCGTGAACGAAAATCCCCCCGAGAATCCCCCGGGCGACGACCTGGATTTCCGCGAGCACGAGGGTCCGGCCGAGGCGGACCCCGTCGCTGCCGCCCCGGTTCGCCCACCGGTGGTCGGAACGTCGATCCCGCCCGAGCAAGCGCTGGAGCTGCTGTCACGAATCAACTTGTTCGAGGGCCTTCAGCCAAGCTATCTGCGTCGCATCGCCAGCCTGGGGCTGGAGGAGAGCTACGCCGCCAACGACGTGATCTTCGCCGAGGGCGCGCAGGGCGACAAGATGTACCT
>DATLVT010000392.1:0-7215 GCA_035577105.1 Polyangia bacterium | reverse complement strand
GATGCGGACGAACGTCTTACCTGTGGGTTCGGGCGGCGAATTCAAGCGACGTCTGAATTCGGTCGATGGAACAAGGATGAGCAGAGCTCCATCTTCGATTGCACTGGTCACGGTCTTTCTTGCGGCGGGGGCGGGCACCTGGGGTTGCGGTGGGGCCCCGATCCACGTTGGCGATGGCGGCGGCGTGGGCGGCAACACCGGGGGCAACGACGCGTCCGGCAACGGCGGCTCGAACGGTTCGGGCGGCGGCTCAAGCACTGGCGGACGCAACGGCGGCAGCGGCGGGGTCAGCGGCAACAGCGGCAACAGCGGCAACGGCGGCTATGGTGGAATCGGTGGCACCGCCGGCAGCATGGCGGCGTGCACGCCCGGCGTTCAGGCGGCGCTCATCCTCGACTGCGGCTATCCATACAAGACCGACAACAACCCGCTCACCAGCATCCTCTTCAACGAGAGTGAAGTGCTGCGCGCCATCATGCCCTCGGGGTCAGCGCCGGAGGGCATCGTTCGCCTCTTCTATAATGACGAGCACGCGCTGACCCTGGGCGTACGTCAAGTCGTGGTCAAGCCTGCGGCGGGCGCCACCACCATGACGGATTTTCCGGTGTCTCCGCTGGCGACCGATCCAGGCAGCGTGACGGATCCGAAAACGGGCTCCACCGATCTGGCCGGCGACAACAGCGGCCTTGATCAGTCGCTGCGTCCGATGTGGCCGGCCTTGTTCGTCACTGACATCACGGCGAATCCCGCCGATCGCTCCGGGGACTGGCAGATGGGCGGCCGGCCGCGCGGACCGAACGCCGTCTTTGGAAGCTGGAAGTCGGCGGTTCGCACCGTCGACAAATCGGTGACGCCCAACAAGGTGTCCATCACCCCCGATCCAGATCCGGCCAAGAATAAATGGGAGCTGGCGGGCGGCGATCCGGCACCGGCCGGCCTGACCGACCAGGGCTTTGGCGCCGAGGCGCGCTGGAGCGTGCCGCTGTCGGGCGGCCACAACTATCGCATCCAGGTGATGGTGCACGACGGCGACCAGAACAAAGGCGGCGGCGATTCGGGCGAGGCCTGCGTGCTGTTCTGCGCGGGCGGTCCCGGTGGTGGTGGGACGGGCGGCGCCGGCGGCTCCGGTCCTCCGCCCCCGATGTGTCCGGCGGGGAGCATGGCCTGCGGGCAAGGCGGCATCGATCCCGTTTCATGCCCGGCCGGCACCGTGTGCGCCAACGGCTGCTGCCTGATGCTGATTCCCTGAAGGCGGCCAGTCGCCGTCGAACAGCTCAGCGGCGCGTGCGGCGGAGAGCGGCCTTGCCGCGCGTCCGGGCGGGCGGCGGCAGCTTGATGCTTTTCGTGGGGAGGTCCGCGCTGCCGATCAATTCAGGCACGCCGTCATGCGGGGCGGTTCGCTGCGCCCCGCGCAGGCCCAGGATGTCGTTCAAGACGCCGGCGGCGGTGACCGCCGGGCCGGCGCCCGGGCCGGTGATCACCAGCGGGTTGTCTCGATAGCGGGCGGTGGTGAAGGCGACCTGGTTGGCGGTGCCTTTCAAGGCGAAAAATGGGCTGGTCCCGTCGACGGCGGACAACCCCACGGCGATCTTGTTCTTGGTCACCGAGGCGACATAGCGCAGCTGGGCGCCCTTGGCCTTGGCCGCGGCCGCGCGCCGCTCCCAGTCGCCGTCCATTTTTTCCAGCGCGCCCAGAAAATCCTCGCGCGACAGCTTGCGGTACTTCTCGGGCACCAGTGATTCCACGACCACATCGCTGGGCTCGCCGGGGAAGCCGAGCAGCCGGCCCAGGATCAGCGCCTTGCGACCCACGTCGGCGCCCGACAGATCGTCGCGCGGGTCGGGTTCGGTGAATCCCTTCTCCATGGCTTTTCGCAGGGCCTGCGAGAACGGCCGCCCGCGTCCGATCTCGGTCAGCAAGAATCCCAGCGTGCCGGACAGACACCCTTCGATCTTGAGGACGCGATCGCCGGACTCGTCCAGCTTGCGGTAGGTGTCCAGGATGGGCAGCCCGGCGCCGACGGTGGCTTCGGACAGGATGCGCCGCCCGTGCTGCTTGGCCAGCGCTTCCAGTTGATCGCGCTCCTGGCGCGGTCCGGACAGGGGACGCTTGTTGGCCATCACCACGTCCATGCCGGCGATCAGCGCCTGCGTGACCAGCGGTCCGGTCTCGTCGGCGGTCACGTCGACCAGGATGGGATCGGCCAGGGCGTGCCGTGACAGAAAGGCCACCGCCTTGTCGGGCGTGGCCGCTTGACCGCCGCTGGCCTCGGCAAAGTTGCGCCCTTCTTTCTTCCAGGCGGCCAGCGCCGCCACGGTGCGCGTGGACATTCCCTTGGGATCGAACACGAACCCTGTGCGATCCAGGGCCGCCACCACCCGCACCTTGTCGGTGCCGTTCTTGGCGATCATGGTCGCCAGGCTGCGCCCGATCTGTCCAAATCCCAGCAGCACCACGTCGGTCTGGCTGGCGCGCGTGGCGCCACCGCCGCCGATCTTCGACAGCTGGAAGGTGTCGTGGATGGCCCGCTGGGCGGCGGCGGCGTCCTTGGCGGCGACCACGAACGAGATGTTCAGCTCTGACGAGCCTTGCGCGATGGCCACGATGTTGATCTCGGCCGACGACAGCGCGCCGAAGACGCGCGCCGCGATCCCGGGATGCCCGGCCATGCCGATGCCCACCACGGCCAGCGTGGCCAGGCCCAGCTGCATCTCGACGCCGTCGATCTCCTTGCGGGCGATCTCGTCGCGGAAGACCTCCATCAGTCGCTCGCGCGCGCGCCGGGCCGCCGGCTCGGGCACGCCCAGGCAGATCGACTGCTCCGACGACGACTGCGAGATCAGCGACACCGACGTCCCCAGGCGGAACAGCGCCTCGAAGGTGCGCGCGGCGATCCCCGGCACGCCCAGCATGCCGCTGCCGGTGACCGTCAGCAGCGCCTGACCGGGGGCCGCCGACAGCGCCTTGACCGGGTACCTGTCCAGCGTGCGCCGCGCCGAGATCTCCGTCCCCTCGGCGCGCGGATCGGCGAACGGGCGCACGTAGACGGGGATGGGGCGGCCCACGATGGGAATCAGCGCCCGCGGGTGCAACACCTTGGCGCCGAAATAGGCCAGCTCGGCCGCCTCGCGCACGTTCAGCTGGGGGATCACGCGCGCGTTCGATACGACCCGAGGATCGGCGGTGAGCAGCCCCGGCACGTCCTTCCACAAGGAGATCTCGGCGGCGCCCAGCGCTCGCCCGATCAGCGTCGCGGTCAGGTCGGAGCCACCGCGTCCCAGCGTGGCCACGCCGGCCGGCTTGTTGCGATCGGCGTCGTCGTCGCTGCGCGGGGCGGCGCCCAGGAATCCGGGGACCACCGGCACGATCCCGGCGTCGATGAGGGGGCGCAGCACCTTGCGCGCCGCCGCGTCGGTCAACGCCAGGTTGGCCGAGGCGCCGCCGAACGGTCCGTCGGTGAACACCACCTCCAGCGCGTCGACATAGCGGGCCTTGACGCCCGATCCGGCCAGCGCCGCCACGAACAGCTGGGCCGACAGGCGCTCGCCGCGCGACACCAGCAGATCACTGGTCCGCGCCGTCAGCTCGCGCAGGAACGACAGGCTGCGCAGCAGGCCGCCCAGCTCGTCGGTCGACCGGTCGATCTCGCGCCCGACCTGCTGGCGCGCCTCGCCGGGTGGGCAGATCGCCTCCAGAATGCCGCGATAGCGGGAACGCAGCGTCTCGACGTCGCGGTCCAGGTTGTCGTCGCCGCCGTTGGTGGCCCGGCCGGCCAACCCCAGCAGCGCGTCGGTGACGCCCGCCAGGGCCGACACCACGACAGCGCGCGGCGCGGTTCGCTTCAGCATGATGCCCACGGCGTGCCGGAACGCCTCCGCATCACCCAGCGACGCTCCCCCGAACTTGTGGACCTCAGGCGCTGCCTTCTTGGCTGCCATCAGGCGGGAAGATGTACCACGGGGTCCAAACCACGGAAACAGCCTCGGCGCGGCAGGGTCCGATGCGGTAAATTGGACGGATGGCGTCCCGATCCACCTTCCGCTGCATAGCCGGCTGTCACGGCGAGTATCCATTAGATGAGGTCATCTATCGTTGCCCCAAGTGCGGCGATCTCCTGGAGGTGGTCCACGACATCGAGGCCCTGAAGTCCCGCAGCGCGGCCGCCTGGATCCGCCTCTTCGACGAGCGGTACCTGCGTACGCAGTGGCCGTACGGGTCAGGCGTGTGGGGCAAGAAGGAATGGGTGCAGCCGCACGTCCAGGACGAGAACGTGGTGTCGATGCTGGAAGGCGGCACGAATCTGTTGTGGGCGGAACGTTACGGCCGCGAGCTGGGGCTCTCCGATCTGTGGATCAAGCAGTGCGGCGTCTCCCACACCGGCTCGTTCAAGGACCTGGGGATGACGGTGCTGGTCTCGACGGTCAAGCAGATGATCAGCGACGGCAAGCCGATCCACGCCGTGGCCTGCGCCTCGACGGGCGACACCTCGGCGGCGCTGGCGGCGTACGCGGCGGCGGCGGGGATCCGGGCCATGGTCATCCTCCCGCGCGGCAAGGTGTCGACGGCGCAGCTGGTGCAACCGCTGGCCAACGGCGCCACGGTGCTGGCCATCGACGGCGACTTCGACGCCTGCATGCGCGTCGTGCAGCGGCTGGCCGAGGAGGAGGGCGTCTACCTGGCCAACAGCATGAACAGCCTGCGCATCGAGGGGCAGAAGACGGTGGCCATCGAGATGGTGCAGCAGTTCGACTGGGGCGTGCCCGACTGGGTGCTGATCCCGGGCGGCAACCTGGGCAACGTCAGCGCTCTCGGCGCCGGGTTTCTGATGATGAAAGAGCTGGGCATCATTCAAAAGCTGCCGCGCATCTGCGTGGCCCAGGCCCAGGCGGCCAACCCGCTGTACCTGGCGTACAAGACCGGTTACGACAAGTTCCAGGCGGTGACGGCCAAGCCGACGCTGGCCTCGGCGATCCAGATCGGCAACCCGGTCAGCGTCCGCAAGGCCATCCGCACCCTGCAGCGATTCGAGGGCGTGGTCGAGCAGGCGTCGGAGGCCGAGCTGGCCGACGCGGCGGCGCGCGCCGATCGCACCGGGCTGTTTAATTGCCCGCACACCGGCGTGGCCCTGGCGGCGCTGGAAAAGCTGGTGGCCCGCGGCGACATCACCAGCCAGCACCGGGTGGTGGTGGTCAGCACCGCCAACGGCCTGAAGTTCACCGAGTTCAAGACGCAGTATCACGAAGGCACCCTGGCCGACGTGCCCAGGCCGCGTTACGCCAATCAACCGATCGCGCTGCCCAACGAGTACGGCGCGATCCGCGATTCCGTCCGGAAGATCCTCGACCAGGCGCCGCCGTCAGCGCGTTGATTGTTTCGCATTTGTTTCCGTCAGGCTAATTCGAGGTTTCCAGCCGGCGGCGGGGCTTTACAGCCTGCTGGCAAACTGGATAGCGTGGCCGGAATTTGGAAAGGGAGCTTCCGCACAGTGTGGTATGGTCAGTCCCTTTGCATGTTTTCAGAGTAACTACGGAGTGATGCCGACGGTGGCAAGACCGGATTTCTGGCCAGGCAGCCGGCGCGGAGGAAGAGGTTCGTTCAGATGAAAGAGCATGAGGGTCCAGGGGGGCGCCCGCGCGGGCAGGGTCTGTACGATCCCGCGCACGAACATGACGCATGCGGCGTCGGTTTCGTTGTCGACCTGGCGGGGCGCAAGTCTCCGTCCATCGTCCAGAACGCCATCCAGGTCCTGCTGAATCTCCAGCACCGCGGCGCCTGCGGCTGCGAGGTGAACACCGGCGACGGCGCCGGCATCCTGATGCAGATCCCGCACGCCTTCCTGAAGGAAGAGTGCGCCAAGCTGGCCATCAAGCTGCCCGAGGCTGGCCAGTACGGCGCCGGCGTGGTCTTCCTGCCCACCGACCGCGGCAGCCGGGAAGCCTGCGAACGCATCTTCGAGGAGGCGGTCAGGGAGGAAGGTCAAAACTTCCTGGGCTGGCGCACCGTCCCCACCGACAACCGACTGCTGGGCCCCACCGCCCAGGCGTCGCAGCCGGTGATTCGCCAGATCTTCATCGGCAGCACGCTGCCTGACACCGGCGCCGGCGCCGGCACCGATGACCTGGCGTTCGAGCGCAAGCTGTACGTCATCCGCCGCAAGGCGCGCCACGCCGTCCGTCGGTCGTCGATCCCGGAGCGCGGCCACTTTTACATCCCCTGCCTGTCCAGCCGGACCATCGTCTACAAGGGGATGCTGAACCCCAACCAGCTGCGCGAGTTCTATCCGGACCTGGCCAGCGATCGCGTCGAGTCGGCGCTGGCCATGGTGCACTCCCGGTTCTCGACCAACACCTTCCCCAGCTGGTCGCGCGCCCATCCTTATCGACTGATCGCCCACAACGGCGAGATCAACACCCTGCGCGGCAACGTCAACTGGATGCACGCCCGCGAGAGCATGTTCGAATCCAAGCTGTTCGGCGACGACCTCAAGAAATGCATTCCGGTCGTCGACACCGACGGCAGCGACAGCGGCATGTTCGACAACGTTCTCGAGCTGCTGATGCTGGCGGGGCGCTCGCTGCCGCACGCCATGATGATGATGATCCCGGAGCCGTGGTCGAACCACGAACCGATGTCGCAGGAAAAGAAAGACTTCTACGAGTTCCACGGCTGTCTGATGGAACCGTGGTACGGTCCGGCGTCGGTGGCCTTCACCGACGGGATCCGCATCGGCGCCGTGCTGGACCGAAACGGCCTGCGCCCCTCGCGCTATTACGTGACCAAGGACGACATGGTCATCATGGCCTCCGAGGCGGGCGTCCTGAAAATCGAACCCGAGCGGGTCGCCATCAAGGGCCGCCTGCAACCGGGCCGCATGTTCCTGGTGGACACCGAAGAGGGCCGCATCGTCGCGGACGAGGAACTCAAGAAGAAGTATTCTTCCGCGCAACCGTACCAGAAATGGCTGGACGACAATCACGTCCTGCTCGAAAACCTGCCGGAACCCTCGCTGCACACCGAACCGACGCACCAGAAGGTGCTCCGACGGCAGCAGGCGTTCGGCTACACGTTCGAGGACTTGCGCCTGATCATCGGGCCGATGGGCCGCGACGGCGTGCAGCCGATCGGTTCCATGGGCACGGACACACCGCTGGCGGTTTTGTCCAACCATTCGCAACTCGTTTATAATTATTTCAAGCAACTGTTCGCGCAGGTGAC
>DATLVT010000391.1:0-3601 GCA_035577105.1 Polyangia bacterium | reverse complement strand
GTCTGTGACCACGTCGACGGCCATCTCGATATCGCCTCGCCCCGGATCTACTACCAGGGTTGGCCGGCGCCTGTTTCCACGTACGCCTTCAGACTACCGAGGAAGTGCTTCCAGCTCTGCGCGATCATCTCTGGCGGCGGATCCTTCCATCCATCGTGTTCGAATGAGACCAAGGCGGAACCACCCGCGTCCTTGATCCGCCAGCTCAGCGTCGTTCCAACCCACGACGGCCCGTCGTTGGCCACGCAGGTCCAGCGGACCATGTCGTTCGTCTTCATCTCGTCGATCCGGAAGCGCATGTTGACCGGCTTGCCCTCTTTCACGAAGTGAAGGTTGGCCTCGCCTCCCACCACCTCAGGAACCTCTCCCGCCGCGTTCCACCAGCCACGATAGCCCGCCTGGCGCGTCAGCGCCTCGTAGACCTTGCTCGCCGGGGCGGCAATCCGAATCTCGTCCTTGATTGCGATCATGTTGGCTCTCCCTTCGATGTGCCCAGTTCTCGATTGATAAACAGCTCCAAATTTCCCAGACAGCCCGCCCAGCCCTCCTGATGGCTGCGGCGGATCTTCGGATCGGGCGGCAGGACGTGCGTCAACTCCAGCTCCGTGCGCGGACCGAGGTCGACGAGCTTGACGGTCACCACACTGTCCACCACCGCCAGCGGAGGAAAGCTCCAGGTGAAGACCAGTCTCGTCGCGGGCACGATCTCGCGGTACTCGCCGAACTGGGTGTGCTCCGCGCCGTTCGTGTCGCGCATCGTCAGCTCGTAACGTCCTCCCACCCTCACGTCCGCGGAGACCTTGGTCGCCCAGCCCTGACCCGCGAAAAACCACCGGGCCATCAACTCGGGACGCGTCCAGGCCTCGAACACCTTCTCGCACGGGGCATTCAATACGCGCCGGATCGAGATCCCGCCGCGGTCTTCCAGCGAATCACTTCTCATTCGTCAGCTCCGACAGAAGGTGATCGAGCGCATCGAGGCGGGTGTTCCACAGCGTTGCCAGCTGGGCCAGGACCTTCGCAGCGTCCTTCAATGGCTCCGGCCGGAGGCGGCACCGATGCATGCGTCCACTACGGGTTCGTTTCACGAGGCGCGCTTGCTCCAGCACCCGTACGTGCTTGGAAACGGCCTCGAGCGACATGTCGAACGGCTCCGCCAGCTCGGTCACGGTTTGCTCCGCACGGGCGATCCGCCGCAAGATCGCCCGCCGCGCCGGATGCGCCAGGGCTCGAAAGATGCTGTCCAGGTGCTCGTCACCACGGTCAACCATAAGGTTGACTATCAGCACGAGCGGACGATTGTCAACCAACCAGTTGAGCATCGACGCCGGCGCGGACAAGGCGACAGGATGCGGCGACGACCTTCCGGGGATGGCAGGGCGGGCGTAGACTCGCCGCCTTGGTCGGGACCTGGGTCGATGGACTGGAATGACCTTCGATACTTGCTGGCCGTGCACCGTCACGGTTCCCTGGCGCGCGCCGCGAACGAGCTCAAGGTCACCAAAGCGACGGCCAGCCGGAGGCTCGCCGCGCTCGAGAGGTCGCTCGGCACGCCGCTTGTTCAACGCAAACCCGCGGGATTGGTGCTGACCGAGGCCGGTCGCGAGGCGATCAACGCGGCGGAGCGCGTGGACGCCGCTGTCGGTTCCCTCAAAGAGCGTCTCTCGCTCAAGGACGATGCCAGACCAAGGGGCACCGTGCGCCTGACGGCGCCCCAGTGGATCGCCGCCCGTTTCGTCATTCCGGCCTTGCCCGAGCTCGCGAAGCAGTACCCGGAGCTGGACGTCCAGTTGGTCGGCACGAATCAGATCCTCAACCTGGCTCAGCGCGAAGCGGACGTCGCCATCCGGAACGTCAAGCCAAAGCACAAGTCACTCGCCGCCCGGAAGGTGATCGCGCTCGGCGGCTGCGTGTACGCGTCCAAGCTCTACCTCGAGCGCCGCGGCGTGCCCCGCGCCTCCCATGCACTCCAAGGGCACGACGTCCTCGTGTACGAGACCCTGGGCGGAATGCCGGGCTTCGAGTGGATGCGGGCGCCGGCGCACGGTGGCCGGATCGCCTTCCGGGCCAACGATCCCGAGGCCCTGGTGGGCGCGGCCACGGCCGGCCTGGGACTCTGTGCCGTGCCATGCTTGCTGGGCGATCCCGAACGGACGTTGGCCCGAGTGCCGAGCTTGGGTTTCTCGCACTGCGACCTCTTCCTGGTCACGCACACGGAGACGAGCAAGACGCCGCGGGTCCGCGCCGTGACCGACTTCCTCGGGCGCGTGCTCTCGGAGAATCGCGCGGCCATCGAGGGATAGAGAGCTGATCAATCGCGACATTCGCTTCTTTAAGGACAAGTCGCCCTACAAGGATCACCTGGACCTTTGGTTCTGGACCGGTGACCGCAAGGGATGGGACGCCTCGGGCTTCTTCTTCCGACTGACGCCCGACCGCCCGATGGCCGGGGCGGTCCCGAACGATACGAGGCCTCCCTCTGCCTCGAATCGTCACATCGCCTCTTGCGTGCCTCGATACCCCGACCGCAGGACTCAGCGCACCACCTCGAAGTGACCCATCATTCCCGCGGCGTGGTGCTCGAGGATGTGGCAGTGGTACATCCACTTGCCCGGGCGGTCGTCGGGACGGAAGGCGATCGTCACCCGTTCCTTCGCGGCGACGTTCACGGTGTCCGCCCACGCCCTGGGAGCCATCGGAGCGCCGTCGATCGCGACGACCTGGAAGAAGAACCCGTGCAAGTGAAACGGGTGATCCATGCCGGTCTCGTTGACGAGCTCCCAGACCTGCAACTCGCCCACCTTCACGGGCGCGTCGTGGTGGTGCTGTTCGCCGTTGATGAGCCAGTCGTGGCCGTGCAGCGTCATGCGCGCGCCCAGGCGCACGGTTCGCGTCGGCTGAATTGGCCCCGGCGGAACCAGCCGCTCGATGGTCGCCAGGGTCGCCGGGATCGACGCCACCGACGGCGCGCGCGGCCCGACGCGCAGCCTGGCCCAGACGTCGTGGCGCGGGCGCTTCATCGACGTGCGCCGATACGGCAGGGACTCGATGGCGATCTCGGCGCCCTCGTCGTCGAACGGACCGACGGCCAGCTCGACGCGAGCGGCGGCGGGCAGCAGGGTCTCGGTGACCGTGACCGGCTCGTCGCGCAGGCCGCCGTCGCCGCCGATGATCCGGAAGGGACGACCGCCCAGCGACAGCCTCACATAGCGCGCGCTGCAGGCGTTCACCATCCGCCAGCGCTCGACCTGTCCCGCCGCCATCTCGTACGCGGGCTGGCTGCGGCCGTTGATCACCAGCACGTTGCCTTCGCGCCCGCTGTGCCGATCGAAGAGCGCCGTCTTCGCGATGTTGCCGTGGCGATCGAGCTTCACGTCGTCCAGCACCAGCAGGCGATCCGCGTCGAACACCGGCTCGTCGGGCCCGAGGACGACGATCGCGCCGTACAGCCCGCGCTCGATCTGCACCGTCTCGTTGGCATGGGAGTGGTACCAGAACGTGCCCGCGTCGGGCAGCTCGAAGCGGTACTCGAAGCGCTCGCCCGGCTGAACGAGGTGTTGGACAGATTGGGTGCCGTCCATCGCCGCCGGCAGGCGCAGCC
>DATLVT010000390.1:0-10466 GCA_035577105.1 Polyangia bacterium | reverse complement strand
GGGTCTGCTGCACCGGCGTGCCGGGAACAATCGCGTTGCGACTCTTAGCCCAGCCGGCGCTGGCGTCCCAGAGAAAATCGTCGGCGCCCGAAGCAGCCAGCATCCCTTGGTCGCCGCCGACCACCGCGACAGACGCGGCCGCCAGCCTGGGGTTGTGCCGCACGGCCAGCGCCACCGCCTGCCCGATCGCCAGCGAATGCCCGCCATCACCGACCGCCGGGGTCGGCGCATCAAGAATCAACAGAAGGCTGACGGTCGCGAGCACGGCGGGGGCTCATGCGAATGACGGGCCAACATCTGGTTTCCCGAAAGACGTGACCCGTCGAAGGAGGGCGCGTCGATTTCAGGCGCGGCGTTCGTTTCTGGGACGCCGCCGTCCCGCGAACGGTCACCTCCAAAAGCGTTCCAGCAAAATGGTCTGGTCCCGCTCGCTCCGGCTGATGGCACGCCGCTGGCATTCAGCCGGAACCCGATGCTGCTATTCGCAGGCCTCTGGCAGGATTTTCGACTGGCGGCGCGCACGCTGGCAAAGTCGCCCGGCTTCACCGCGATCGTCGTCATCGCGCTGGGGTTGGGGCTGGGGATCAACGCGTACGTGTTCGGTGCAGTGGACAGTCTGTTGCTGCGACCGATCAGCGCCCGCGACCCGTCGCAGCTGGTCACCATCGTCATGGGGCCGAGCGACCAGCCCCGGGTCTGGGGGCAGCTTTCGTACCCCGAATATCTGGAGGTGCTGCGGCAGGACCAGATCTTCTCTGGCGTCGTGGCCGTCAACGGCGATGACTTCACCTTCGGTACCGACGAGGTCGCCCAGTCCCGCGGCGCCGAGCACCCCGAATCCATCGCGGGCCTGTTTGTCTCTGGCAACTATTTCGACGTGCTGGGTGTGCAGGCCTTTCTGGGCCGGACCTTCTCGCCCGAGGAAGACAGCAGCCCAGCCGCCGAGCCGGCCATCGTCATCAGTCACGCTCTGTGGCGTCGTCGTTTCAACCGCGATCCCGCGGTCCTGGGCCGGAAGGTCTTCCTGACCGGCAACGCGATGACGGTGATCGGGGTGATGCCGAAGTCGTTCAAGGATTCTCAGGACGGGCGCGACTACTGGATTCCTTTCAGCCAGCACCAGCGGCTGTACGGACCCGATGAAAACATCATCAACAGTCGGACGCGGCGGGTGCTGACGGTCATGGGCCGGTTGATGCCCGGCGTGTCGCGCTCGCAGGCCCAGGCCCAGCTGAGCGTGCTGGCACAGACCATGGCCCAGCAGTTTCCGGCCACCAACGCCGCCACCAAGATCGACGTCATCTCTGAAGTCGAAGGCAGATTTGGCGCCGATTACGCCGGAATTCGCCTGGGCGCGTACCTGGCCTTGTTCGTCGCCGGCCTGGTGTTGCTGATCTCCTGCGCCAACGTCACCAACCTCTTGCTGGCCCGCGCCGCCAGGCGCGGCAAGGAACAGGGGGTTCGACTGGCGCTGGGCGCTGGACGGATGCGCATCGTTCGCCAGCTGATGGTGGAGAGCCTGCTGCTGGCATTGATGGGGGGCGTGCTGGGCCTGCTGATGGCGTTGTGGTTCGGCGATCTGTTGCAGGCGCTGCTGCCGGCCCTGCCACTGGCCCAGGATCTGGAGCTGCATCCCGATCTGTCGACGCTGCTCTGGATACTGGCCGCTTCGTGCCTGGCGGGCGTGGCCTCAGGGGTCCTCCCCGCCGTTCGCGCCTCGCGCACCGATCTGCTCAGCGCCTTGAAGAGCGACATCGGCGCCGAAGGCCAGGGGCTGCGACGAGCGGGAATCCGACAGCTCCTGGTGGTGGCTCAGCTGGCCGTCTCCCTGGTGGTGGTCGCCTCGGGAGGCCTGTTGTTCAGAAGCCTGGCCAACATGGAGAGCATCGAGACCGGCCTGCAAATGGACAAGCTCGTCTCTGGACTGGTCAATCCGGTCTTCTCGGGCGACGAGGTGGGCGTGAAGCGATTCTTTACCGAGCTGGTCAACCGGCTGGAGAAGATGCCTGGCGTGCTCTCAGTGTCCGGCACGCGCTACATGCCGCTGGTCAATCAGCAAGGCGAGTGCGGCCCGATCGTCAAAGAGGGAGATCCGCCGCCGCCGCTCAATCAAGAGTTGCCGACGCCGTACAGCGTGGTGCTGCGGCATTACTTTGAAACGGTCGGAACGCCCCTGCTGTTTGGCCGCGATTTTCATCCCCGCGAGCTGGAGGGCATCCCCACAACGGTGATCATCAACCGCCACCTGGCCGAACGGCTGTTCGGCGATCCTGCCAACGCCGTCGGCAAGCGCCTGCGTGTGGGGCCCCCCGACGCCCCCTTGCTGGAGGTTGTCGGCGTCGCCGCGGACGGGCTCTATCGCGAGCTGCTGGAGGCGCCCACCTCGTACCTTCTTTTCCCCGGCAATCTGCCGTATCTGCGTGATTCGAACTGGACCATGAATTCCATCTTGATTCGCGCCCGCAGCGCGCGCGACATGGCGTCCATCGCGGCAGGGCTGCGCAACGAAGTGGAGGCCCTGGACGCCCGGCTGGCCATTGACCTGGCGATGGTGGGCCGGGGACATCTGGCCGTCTCGCTGAACGCCGCCCGCCTGGCCGCCAAGCTGGGCATGATCCTGGGCATGCTGGCCTTGCTGCTGGCCACCATGGGGATCTACGGCGTGATGACCTATTCCGTCAGCCAACGCACCAAGGAGATTGGAATTCGAATCGCGCTGGGGGGCCAGACCGGCGACGTCCTGCGCCTGGTGATTGGCCAGGGCATGGCGCTGATCGGAATCGGCGTGGTCATCGGCGGCGCGAGCGCGCTGGCGGTCTGCCGGCTGCTCAGGCGTTTTCTCTTCGGCGTTGGCACCGCCGATCCGCTGACCCTGGTCCTGACCGTCGTCCTTCTGTCCAGCGTGGCCCTGCTGGCTACCTTGATTCCCGTCCGTCGGGCCACCAAGGTCGATCCGATGGTGGCGCTGCGTTACGAGTAACCAACCAGGGCTGTTTCACCAGCGCAACGCCAGGGCACGCACCCAGTCGCGCGCCACCGCCGCCAGCGCGGCCGCCATCAGCAGGGCCAGGTACTTCAGCTCGATGGGATGCTGGCCGAACAGGAAGTTGCCGT
Organism: Polyangia bacterium; assembly: GCA_035577105.1. GTDB lineage: Bacteria > Myxococcota_A > Polyangia > Fen-1088 > Fen-1088 > DATKEU01. The sequence goes on along the minus strand of DATLVT010000390.1, from coordinate 7,352 downwards.
AGCTGAACGTCGACGCCGCGCCGATCGCCAGCGGAACCCACCAGCGGCGCGGCATCCAGAACGGCAGCAACAGTGACAGCACGTCGGCGGTGAAGAAGTAACGTTCGTGCATGGCCGGCAGCAGGAACGGGCACAGCACGCAGGTTCCGACGGCGATCAGGATCCGCTCGTGGTCGCCCCAGCGTTCACGCGACTGGCTGGCCAGATAGGCGGCGGCCGCCAGCGCGGTGGCGGTCAGCACCAGCCCGGCGTTGCGAAAGGGCCCCTCGGGCGCGCCCGGGATCAGGTGATAGATGTTCGGGGCCCACAGCGACAGGTCGCGATAGCTGCCCGCCTGGCGCACGTAGATCAGCAGCAGGTCGACGGCTGGCCGACCGGCCACCCAGGCGGGAACCAGCGACGCGACAAAGACCAGCGGCACCCACAGCGGCGCGGCCCACCAGAACCGTGTCTTGCGGCTCTTGGCCAGGATCATCACCAGCGCGGGCAAGAAGAAGATCGCCTGCAGCTTGAACGACAGCGCCACCCCGGTCAGCAGCGCGGCCCGGTGCCCGTGATCTTTCAAGGCCGCGCCCAGTGCCAGCAGCACGAAGGCTGTGTGAATGACATCGCACTGGGCCCAGGCCGCGCCGTTCAGCACCACGCTGGGCGCGAACAATGGCAGGGCCAGGGCCAGCAGCCGGCCCGGACGCGTCGACACCCGGGACGCCACCACGCTGAAGAACGCCATCGCCAGCACGCCGTCGAAGGCGACCGAGATGGCCTTGATCCCCCACAGCGCCTTGACCGGCAGGTAGCTGACCAGGGCCAGCAGGTACAGGTACCCGGGCGCGTAGTTCGAGAACCCGCCCTTGAGGGCGGCAAAGTGACCGTGGGTCTTGATCTCGATCCACCAGGGGCGGACGAAACCGCTCAGGTCGCCCGATTCGATGGGAACCAGCGTCAGGCGCAGGGCCAGCGCGGCGGCCATCACACCGACGTACGGCAACACCCGCCCGCACCAGGCCGCCAGCGCGGCCGGCGCGGGGTTGTCCGCTTGCCCCGTGGGCGACGACGGTGCCAGGGACAGCACCTCCGTGGGCGGCGTCGTCGCCGGCGCCGCCTGCGCCGTCGTAGATTGAAGAGACCGTTCCACGCCACCCAGCCGTGCAACGGGCGTGCCCCTGGCCGGGACGCGTTGTTGTCTACATTCTGGTCGTGTTCAAACCACGTGCGGGCGCAAGCGCGACAGCGGTGTCGCGAACCGGTCGTCGTCGCGCGCGGCGGCGCCTGCTAGCGGGCCTTGGCCGGAAAAAACACCGCGAACTCGCTGAATGGCGTCGATGGATCCGTGACCAGCGTGAGAACATCATCCGGCCCGACGTCGACCGGCTGCCCGGCGTCCATGCAGGTGACGCCACAGAGGCCGCACAGGGCGGCCGTCGCTTGCGGTTCCAGGCCGGTGACCAATACGGGTCGTTGAGGAGCGGCGTGCGGCAGCGCCAGAAACCAGGTCGCGTCCGACCGAGGAATCGCCACGTAGTTGCTGCTCTGATTGAGGAGGCCTGCGCCGTGAACCAGGACGCAGTCCTGGTTCAGAGTTGCGGATGCGTCGCCGATGCCGGTGATCGTTCCGCGTGAAGAAGCGGTCGCCATGAAATAGGCGTCTGCCGGCAGGTGATAAAGGGTCACTGCTCCTCCGGCGCCGGAGATCTCGGTGGCCGGTGGCACGGTCCGCCCGCAGGGGCCGAGAGAGACGTTGGCGGCCGTGGTTGAAAACGCGATGGTGGCCTGCGACGGCAGCGAGAACGGATGCGCGACGTTGCCGACGCCACAGATGCCGGTGGTGTCGCTCGCGGTACCGTCAAGGACGATAGGTGGTCTGGAGCAGGCCCAGACACATGCATTTCGCGCCTGATCTTCGGCGAGCGCGGACGCCCAGACCTCGGCGAGGTTCCTGCCGTAGATCTCCCGAAAAGTGGCGGCTATCTCGGCGTTGCTCGCGTCCGGCCCCAGGGATCTGTAAAGGCGCAAGAATGGCTGCGGCCCAAATTCGCTGAGCAAGTATCCGACCAGCCACGCGCCAACCTGATAGAGGTTCTCATTGCCTGGATCTTTGCCGACGCTCCCACCAAGCCCGGCCAGCTCGTCTGATGTGACGGCGGGCTTGGTGGCCCCGGCGGTGAAGAATCGGGTCTGGCAAGCCAGCGCAACGGCGACGCCTTCCACGAACACCAGGGGAGGACGGCCCAGCGGCTCGAAGTAGGCGTGCACGAGCTCGTGCTCGTGGAAGCCCTCATAGGTCTCGACGCTGGACCCCAGCGTACACCCGCCGGAATCGGGGCAGCTCGAGTGCGCCTTGAAATCAGCCAGGTCCCGAAATTTGAGATAGGTGATCTTCCGGCCCACTGGCCAGTCGAGACCGAGGTGTGCCTGGAGCGTCGCAAAGTGCTCTTCCAATGGTCCAAGCACATCGGGGCAGGTCGTGTCGTCACTTTGCCGCGTGCGGTAGTCGAAATGGGGAGAGGACCATGTCCGGTCGAAAGGGACGTCGTCATCACCACAGGCGCCAAGACCGAAGACCGAGAGAGCGAGCAGGATGGCTGCGACCTGACAGGAGCCCTTCAGCGGGACATGAAACCTCTGTCTCAGACCCATCAAGGGATGGATTCTGGCACAAGAGACGTCTCACGGACGCTTCTGCATCAGCAGCCAGGCATAGATGTCGTTGCCGGCTGACAGATCGTAGGTGCGCGTCCACGCGTCGTGGTCGACGCCGGGATAGACGGTATAGCGAACGTCTCTTCGTGGGGGTTGCGGGCAGGCGATGAACTTCGGCATGTCGGTGTTGTCCCCGGTGGGCGACACGATGGTGTCGGCGCCACCGTGAAACGTCCACATCGCCAGACTGGACACCAGGCCGCAGCCGCGGGCGTCCCACATCGGCGTGACGTCGCCGGAGATCAGGACCGCCGCGGCCAGCGGCGACGGGCCGTGGCGGGTGATGAAGTCCTCGGTCCCGATGGCGCCGCAGCTGAGCCCGGTCTGGTACACGCGCGCCGGATCGACGTCATAGGCGCCCACAGCGTAGGTCAGAAAGTCGCGGTGCGCGTCGCCGGCCTGAAAGCAGTCCGGCAGGTTGTGCTGCGGTGACAGCACGATGAACGGACGATCGGCCGGCCACTGCCCCGCCGCGATCACTTTCGGCGGGCCGTGCGTGAGGATCCTGGGCAATTCGGCGGCGCTGCCGTTCCCTTTTTCGCCGCTGCCGTGCCAGAAGACCAGCAACGGCCGCTGCGTCCCGTCGCCGTAACCGCGCGGCAGGTACTCCCAGTATCCGTTGGGCGCCCCCGGCCTGGTCCCCAGCGCGCGGGCGGTGTGCACGCCCATGGCCAGGCCCATCCCGGCGGGACCATCGGTCGGGCGATCGCCTGGCCCGTCCGCGCCGCTGCCGTCGGCGAGCCGCGCGCCGTCGACCTCGACGTCACCTTGCGCCACATCCACGGTCTGGCCGCCCGAGCCGTTCGCCGCGCCGCCGCTGCCACCAGCGCCGCTGTCGCCTGGAGCGCCGCCACTGGCCGAGCCACCGTTGCCACCACCACCCGTGCCGGCGCCGCCCGTGCCGCTGCTCTCCGACGATTGGCTGCAGCTCACCAGCAGCGCTGCCGTCATCAAAACAAGAAAGGCTCTCGATTTCGGCCCGTGCAATGCGCGCATTGGCTGACCTTAGCTGAGTGTCGTCGCGTTTGAACACATCTCAGTTGGTCAGACTCTGCACAGTCACACCGGTCCAACCCATCAGTCTCGCCACCACCACCGATCCTCTTCAGCGCAGCGAGCGCCGCGAGCGCCCTACGGCGTGCGAAGGCGGAAGTGATCGGCTCGCGCCAGCTGGACGTAGAAGTCGACCAGGCCCAGATTCCCGGCGCGAAGGGCGCTGGTGGCGCTGGCCACCATGCAGCTCGCCTCGTTCTGATCGACGCCGAAGGCAAAGCTGGCCATGAAGGCGCCCATGCAGTCGCTGGCCTCGGGCATGTGCGCCAGCGTGCTGGCCAGCTCGGTGGCGCCCTTGAAGGCGACCTGGCCGCCCTGGGTCAGCATCAGCGTGCCGCTGTCGTCGATGTCGAAGGTCCCCTCCTTCTCGCGGTAGCGGCCGCTGGCGTCCATGTGCTCGAAGCCAAAGCCGATGGGGTCCATCATCTGGTGGCACGAACGGCAGCTGGGGTCGGTGGCGTGCAGCTTTTCATAGCGCTCGCGGGTGGTGTTGGCGGCCGTCGGCTCGGGCAGGGGCTTCACCACCGGCGGTGGCGGCGGCACGACGTTGCACAGCAGATTGGTGCGCACCAGGTGCCCGCGCTTGGTGGGTGACGTCTCCAGCGTGCCCGACTCGACGGCCAGCAGCCCGCCCTGCGCCAGCAAACCGACGCCCCAGCCGGCCGGACGGTCCACCCGGGTGAACGCGGCACCGGTCGCCGCGCCGAAGCCATAGTACCGGGCCAGGGTGGCGTCGACGAACGTGTAGGGCGCGGTCAGAAGATCAGCCGGCTTGCCGTGCTCGTCGAACACCACGGCGCTGACGAACTGCTGGGTCTCGCCCGCCATCGACGTCTGCACGGCGTCGTTGAAGTCCGGGAAGGACTGGGCGTCCTTGATCTTGTTCTCCAGCGCGGTCAGCCCCAGCCACTGTTCGGCGAACGTCAAGAAGACCGTGCGGAACTCGGGCCGCACCTTCTGGCTGGCGTCGAACACCATCGCCCGCGCCGCGGCTTCCACCTGATCGGCCGAGTCGAGCTGGTTGGCGGCGGCCTGCTGCAGCAGCGCCGCGCTGGGAGGGCCGCCCGTGAAGGTGTAGGCCAGCGCGCTGGCGGTCTCGTAAGGGGTCAGCTTGAAACGCCCGTCCGCCATCGCCTCGCCCATCTCGCCGCGATAGATGGCGTTCGGGCTTTGCACGAGAGCGGTGGTGGTCCAGTAAACCCAGGTCTTGAAGTCGGACGTCGCGGTGATCTTGGTGAACAGCGCCAGATAGCGATTCTTCTCGGTGGTGGTCAGCGGGCGTCGATAAAGACGCGTGCCGTACGTGTCCAGGAACGTGCTGGCGCAGGCCATGTCGCCCTTGCTGCTGCAGGCGAGCAGGCGCGGCAGGTTGGTGGCGTTGGTCACCAGGTCGGCGATGCGGCGGCCGGTGTCCTGCATACCGGCGGCGAACTCTTGCCCGACGGTCAGGCGATCGACGTTGTTGCCGAACCCGTTGGCGGCAGCCGGATCGGGCGGCAGCAGCCCGGTCCAGTCGGGACCGGCGGCGATCCCGAAAACGGATTTGATCGTCGCCTCGAACTCGCTGGTGGTCAGCCGCCGCACCAGGCGCCGGCCAGGGGCGTCGCCGCCGCCCGCCGCGCAGGTCAGCGGTGCCGGCTGGGCGCCGCCAGGGCCGCCGGCGCCACCTTGGCCCGCACCGGGCAACATGCCGCCGTTGGCTCCGCCGTTGCCGGCCCCCGGGGCAGGCGCTCCGTTGGGCCCGCTCCCCGGCCCGCCGATCCGCGCCGAATAGCACCCGGTCAGGGACAGCGCCGCCAGCGCCGCGCCCACGCAACCGCGCCGCCATCCCGCCGCGCCGTTCATTTCAGCAACTCCGCGATGGTCTGGGTCCCGAAGTGCGACGCCGCCGGAACCCCAGTCACCTTGAGCACCGTCTGCAGCACCGCCTTGTTGGTGGCACCGTTGGTATCGATGAACCGCCCGGTGTTCAGGGCGCCGCCGCCGCTGCCCAGCACCATCGTGGGGACGCCGTTGCTGCTGTGGCTGACGGGCAGACACTCGGCCATCAGCAGGATGACGCTGTTGTAAAGGACGCTCTTGCCGGTGCTGTCCAGCGGATCGGGGACGTCCAGCGCCGCCAGCAGGCGCGCCAGCTTGGTCATGTACCAGCGCTGGCACTGGGCAAAGACGTCCTGGGTTCCGTGCGAGGTGTTGTGGTGCGGATATCCCGGGCCGACCGGATCGACCTGGTTGCCGTCGGCGCTGCCTGATTGCAGCGTCGCCACGCGGGTGAGGCCGCTGACCACCGCGCTGGCCAGGATGTCGACCTGCGCGTCGAAGATGTCGGAGTAATACATCTGCTTGTAGGCGGCGCGCGCGTTTCCCTGCAGCGCCGGCCGCAGCTTTTCCACGCTGGCCAGGCTGCCGGCCTTGGGTCCCATCATGGGGGCCATCCCCATCGGCTGGGTGTTGATGGGACGCACCGCACGCAGGGCATCGCGGTGCTGGACGATCTTCGACAGCTCGGCGCTGGCGGCCTTGATCCGATCGGCGTACTCGCCCATCTCGGCGTCCAGCAGATCGGCGACGTCGGTGGCGTAATTCGCCACCGACGGCGGGGGCATGGAGTTGGGGGCGACGCCGCCGTTGAAGACCTTGTCGAAGGCGGTGACCGGGTTCGCCTCGTAGTCGACCGGCTTGGGCGCGAAGAACAGCGTCGACCGCCCGTACAGCTGATAGAGCTCGTACGAATCGGCCGGGATCACCCCCAGGTGCAGCGAGTGCAGCTTGTTCAATCCCTGGGCGGTGAACGCATCGGCGACGATCTGATCCACCGACTTGTTGACGGGATTCGGGGGATCATAGCTGGGGATGCTGGCGCCGCTGAAGATGCTGCGCACGGCAAAGTGGTTCTCCGACCCCGAGACGTTGATCCCCTTCAGGAAGGTGATCTGGCTTTGATACTTCTTGAGCGGCTCGGTGATGGTCGACATCGCCGCCAGGTTTCCCGGCGACGGCAGGAAGAATCGATCCTCGGCGCCGTTCATCATCGGCCAGATGATCAGGCGAAGCGGCGTCCCGGTGCCCGCGCGCGCGCGCCGAGGCAGCGCGGCAAACGGCAGCGCCGCGGCGGCCAGGCTGGCGCCCGCCAGCAGGCGGCGGCGGGAGAACGGGCGCGCTGCGCGAGGAGAGGGGCGCATCATCCTTTGAAACCTCCGTGTGCGGGTGACCTTTCAAGCCACCGAAGCGATCCAACCTCGACCGCCACCACGCGAGAGCCCAACCCCGACGAGGAACCAGGCTAGTCCGTCGGCGCGACGATGATCAAGGTTGATTCCTTCAAAGCGCCCGCTCTACCGCTTTCTCTGACGCGCTCTATTTCCGGACTTTCGGTCGGACCGCACCGACGGAATCGATTTTTTGACGTCGTTTGGTGGCGACGTGCGGACGGGCGGCGGCGCCGCCTTGGGCGGGCGCGTCAACGCGCCGGAGCCGACGGTCCCGCCGTCAGACGTTCAGGTTCTTCGCCAGCGCCGGGCTCTTGCCCACGCGCCAGATCTTCGAGTCGACATAGAAGTGGTGGATGCGGACGCCGGCGACCAGCGCCGCCGCGACCT
>DATLVT010000389.1:0-4988 GCA_035577105.1 Polyangia bacterium | reverse complement strand
GTGCGCCGATCCGTGGTGGCGCTGCGATCACCGACCGCGGATCGGCCTCTCGGGGCGGCGCTGCACGACCTGGTCGACGAGACGCGCGCCGCCGGCATCGACGCGCAGGTATACCTGCGCGGGACGGTGCGGCCCCTCGGTCCCAACGTCGAGTTCGCCCTCTACCGCGCCGCCCAGGAGGCCCTCACCAACGTCCGACGGCACGCCGTCGCTCGCAGCGTCCAGCTGCACCTCGGGTATGAAGGCGACCACGTCGAGTTGCGCATCGACGACGACGGGCGGGGCGCGTCCAGAATGGACGAAGGGTTCGGCCTGGCCGGCGTCCGTGAGCGCATCGCGCAGGTGGGCGGCACGGTCGACGTCGAAACGGCGGCCAGCGGCGGGTTCTCGCTGCGGGTTCGCGTCTCCGGTTAGGGCTCGGCCAGGGCGGGGCCTAGGCAATCCCCAGTTCGCGTCCCTTCAGCGCCGCCTGGGTTCGGTCGTGAACGCCGAGCTTCGCGAAGATGTTCGTCACGTGGTTCTTGACCGTGCCTTCGGCGATCGACAGGGCGACGCCGATCTCCTTGTTGCTGGCTCCGCGCGCGAGCTCGCGCAGGACGGCAATCTCTCGCTCGGACAGCCCCAGCTCGCTCGCGACGTCCCGCCTGGCGGGCGCGGAGATCCGCGCGAACTCGCGCACCACCTTCGTGGTGATGTTGGGATCCAGCACCGACTCCCCGCGGGCGGCCAGCGAGATGGCCTCCGCCAGCTTCTCCGAGCTGGTGTCCTTCAGCAGGTAGCCGAGCGCGCCGGCACGAAGCGCCTCAAACACCGGTTCATCGTCGTCGAACGTGGTGAGGACCAAGACGCGCGGCGCGACCGGCAGCTTGACGATGCGCCGGGTGGCCTCGACGCCATCGAGGACGGACATGCGCAGATCCATGAGGACGACGTCGGGCTGAAGCTCGCTCGCCAGCTTCACCGCTGCTTCTCCGTCGGCGGCCTCCGCGACGACCTCAACGCCCTGTAGCGCCAGCATCGCGCGGAGCCCCTCGCGAAAGAGCGTCTGATCGTCGACGACAAGAACCCGGATCATCTCGCGGTCACAAGCGGCCGCTCGAACGATCGCACCGGTCTCGTGTTTATTCAATGCGCCCGGCGCCGGTCGAGACCGCCGCGGGGTTTGCTCGTCTGACACGAGGAGACGTAGGACCATCGATGCTCACGTGTGATACGCCGGTCCGCGCGGATGGTTTCGCGCTGCGCTGCCGGGTCACCACTTCGTCCATGACGTCGATCGTGACCTCCGGCCGATTGTCCGTGCTACGGCGGGTGTGGACGTAATTGTCCGCATGAAAATACAACACCGCGATCGCCTGTCAGCCATTCTCGTCTCTTCAACGCTCGCGTCCCTGCTGGTCGTGTCGGCCTGCAGCGACAGCGCGCCGGCCGGGCCGGCGACCCCAGGCGCTCTGCGCCCCGGCCAGGAGGATTCCTCCAAGGCCTTCAAAGGCACCCCGTCCAAGTCCGAGAGCGCTTTCTGGGAAGCAATTCGCAGCGGCGACGACGTCGCCCGGGCACAGGCGGTCACGCAGCTCAAGGCCGACGTCGCCCAGAACCCGAGCAACGGCTACAGCGCGTTCCTGGCGGCGTCGGACGCCTTCATGCCGCTGGCCGACCTTCTGCGGGCCACGGTGAACCGCAGCGCGGCCCCGAAACCCAGAGCGTTTCCCGACGACACCGCGCCGCTGTTGACGCAGGCGTTGCAGCAGTTGAAAGATCCTTTCTACATCGGCTTCGACGCCACGCTGCTGGCTGGCCTGCAAGCCTTCGTCGATCCCACCAACGCGCCGAAGACCGAAGCGATCGCCGAGGCGAACAACGTCCCGGCCAGCTCGGTCGGTCGATTGAACACGGCCCTGCGAATGAGCAACCTGCCCGCCGCCCGTGACGTCATGTTCGGCGTGCTGGACTTCTGCGCCGGAACGCCGCTGGACCACGCCAACCCTGACGTGGCCGGCTATGTCGAGCGGGCCAACGCGGCGTCGTTGGTTCATCGCGAGTGTTACAGCGGCTATCACGCCATGCACGGCACGGAGGGGATCCTCCTCATCACCGGCGACCTGGTGGCGCTGGCCGGCAACGCGGAGCTCGCCAAGCGCTTCTATACGGCCACCCAGAGCTCCTCGACGTTCGGGACCTGGGCGCTCAAGGATCTGCTGGAGCGCCGACTCGACGGCCAGCAGCCAGCGGCGGCCGGCGAGCTCTCCGGGATCGTGGCGTGCTCGACCTGCCACATCAACGAGCTGAAGTGATCGGCCTTCACGATCGACTGGTCGCTTGGTGCGTCGTGTGGCTCTGTTGTGGCGGCTGTGCCCCCGCTTCACCGGGCACGGCGCCACCCGGCGAGACGTGCGATCTGACGGCGGTGACGGCGATCGACACCACGGCTGCCGGCACCGCCACGGCCGACGACGTGGAGCGGATCTTCAAGACCTCGTGCGCGCTGGGCGGCTGTCACGCCGGCGTGCCGGGGGCGGGCGATCTGTCCTTGTCCATCGCGGCGAGGCAGTGGCGAACGAACATCGTCGGCCGCAAAGCGGAGGAGAACCCTTCGTTGCAACTGGTCGAGGCCGGCAACCCCGCCCGCAGCTGGTTGATACAGAAAGTGACCGGCCAGTTTTGCGCCGCCGGGCGATCGTGCGATGCGCGGCTCGGCTGCGGCGATCGCATGCCATTTGGGCAGTCTCTCTCCAAAGAGGAGATAACGACCCTGTACCTGTGGGTGCGAGCCGGCGCCGCCCCGTAGTCCCAGATCAGCGAGGGAAGATCGACGACAAAGAGTTCCCCGACGGAGGTGATGGCCAAGCGCTCTCCATCGGGCGTGACGGACAAGGTCACACGAGTAGATCCTTCTCACCGAATACCGGTGCGCCGACCAGGACGCGCACGTCCAGCCGTCTATGCGGGGGCGTTCGATCTGCCCACGGCGATCCAAACTGAAGAGCAGGGCGTCGACGGCCGAGTATCCGTAGGCGGGACAGGGATTGAACTTTCAGAAGGAAATCGAGAACCGATGATGCGGCGCCGACTTGCAATCCTTCTCGCCGGTTACGGTCCCTTTCCCGACCCACCTGGTTCCGTTGAGAACCGTGTAGAGCAGGTGTCCGTGGCAACCAGATGGCAACAGCCTCACGCGAGGCCAGCAGCTTGGAGGTCCTTTCGGTCGTACCAGTCAAGCAGGTCGCGCCGGTGGTCGTACAGATCCTTGGCGCCCGAACTGCTCCAGGGCGCGATCGATGGCATGCCCTGTCCCAAGGTGGGCGCGAGCATGGTAGCGTTCCGCTGTGCGAAGAATCCTTTTCTTAGCCGGCTGCGCGCAGCCGGTGACGAAGGTCGACGCGCAACTAGATCAGGCCGTCGCCGATACCCCGGATGTCCAGCCAGACGCCACTATCGACGCGCCGCTCGATCAGCCGGCGGAGGCGCAGGTGGAAACGGCGCCCGATATTCCCGTCGAGAGAGGCGATTTTTGATGGCGCAAATACCGTTTCCTTTCTCGAAACTGGCCGGCGAGTACCCAACACACAAGGCGTACCCAGCGCACAAGTTGCTAACCGAAATCGGTGGGCAGGTGAGAGAGAGCGTCAAGGACAACGAAAACACCTGCGCGGTCAGGATGTCTTACGCGTTCAACCACGCCGGGCTACCGATGCACAAAAACGGAGCGAACATCTATTGGCGCTCGGCCGCACCCCGGGTCGATCCGGCGACCGCGACGTGGGTCAAGCCGACCGTACTCAATGACCTGTACATGATCCGCGTCGAGAACGTGAAGAGCTACCTCGTAAAAGAGTACGGCCAGCCGACCCTCATCTGGGATGGATACACGAAAGACTGGCAGACCAAGTTCCACGGTCCAACGCAAGGGATCGTCATCTTTGAATGGCGTGGCCCACCCAAAACGTTCGGTGCTACCGGGCACGCTGATCTGCTGCGAATGACTCTGGCTCCTGGCCAACCGCCGTCATTGCGGGCCGGCTGCGTTCAAGACTGTTACTTCATGGGCGGCCCGATGTACGTCTTTCTTTTTGAGATGCTGCCGTGAGATGGATTGTCCTGACCGCGCTGCTGGCGTCAGTGCCCAACCACGTCAACTTGGATCGTCCTGCGAACGAAGCAGATCTATTGCGCGCTTACGCGTTGGGGAAGTGCCTTGCGAAAGCCTACGACCAACCGCCTTTCGTCGATGACGCCGACTGGTCGGCCAACATGTACTTTCAGATGGGGAAGTTGAGCAAGGGCGATCCCTACCAGGACGTTCTAAAGCTGATCCCCACCGACCTCAAAACACCAACAATCTACGAGAATCACGTGATTGCGGTCCACAAGTGCATCGAATTCTACGAATCCCCGGGATTGAAGGCGTTCGCAAAAAAGCAGAGGTGATGACCACCGATGAGCGCGTGATCCCCATGCTGGCCACGCGCTCGGGAGGGCGGCAATCCGGATCGTCCGTGGCAACACCGTGGCAACAGACCGCCGTTCGCTGACCGGCAACTAACGAAGTCTGTACCTTGACCAGTAGGCGGGACAGGCTACTCGAATTATCAAAACGGGGGAATGTGGGTGCCTGTCGAGGCGGTCCTATGAACGGTGAGGTTCGAGCTGAGGGCGGGCCGGCGAAGGTGTCGGGGCGGACGCCGTGACGTCATCGATTCGTTGCTAAGCTCGGGAGTATGGAAGACACCCATCCTGCGAGCGTCGAGAGCCTCATTGCGGAGATCGGGGGTCCAAACGACGATCTCGCCGGTGAGGCAGCGTTGAAATTGGGGTCGATGGGTGCCGGTGCAGCGATGGCCGTGCCCTCGTTGGTGATGGCTCTGGGGCGGCGCGCGCTGGCGAGCCGGGCGTCTCACGCCCTGGCGACGATCGGCGAGCCCGCGGTGCCCGCATTGATCCCGGCGCTGGAGAACCTTCACCGAGAGATCCGCAAGGGCTCCGCGCTG
>DATLVT010000388.1:0-11527 GCA_035577105.1 Polyangia bacterium | reverse complement strand
CAGGAGGCGGCGCCTTGGTGGGCGGTTTGAACTTGAACCGATAGTTGATCTGGACAGCGATCGGTTTGCCATCCACCTCGGCGGGTTCGAATTCGAACTGCTGCGCGGCCGCCACCGCCGCCTCTTCGAAGCCCACGCCGGGCGGATTGGCCGGCTCGGCGATGCCCACCGATTGCACCTTGCCGTCGGCGCCCACGTCGATGAGCAGGGCCACCTCGCCCTCGATCCCCTTGTCGCGCGCCTCGGCGGGGTACTGGGCCTCGACGGATTTCTTCAGCTTGGGGACCTTGCTGAGCTTGGTCGCCTCGATCTGTCTTTGCTCGGGCGCGGTCTGGGCGGCGGCAGCGGGCGCCCACGCCAGCGCGAGCGACAGAAGAACAACCACGTGGGGGGCCGCCCTGGTGATCATGGCGCGGCCCCCAGATTGACGGTGGTGCCGGGCATCGGCAGCCACCCGACCCCGTCCCGGCTGTCACGCAAGACCACGTACAGCATCGCGGTGTGCCGCGGGTAGTCCTTGGTTGTCGCCGGCCGCCAGGTGTTCTTCAGCAGTTCATCGAAAGGAATGGTGGTCGTGCTGTTGAACGAGGTGCGGGGGAATTTCAGATCGCCGCTCTCCACGAACCAGCTGAGGTAAAGACGCTCGCGGCTCATCGGCGCCGGCTTCCCCTCGTCGTCGAAGCCGTCATAGACCTGGGCCATCTCCGGCTTGACCACCGCCTTGATGGGGTTGTCGGCGCGCCGCAGGAGCTCGATCATGGTGTCCAGCGGTTTGTCCTGGCCGGCGACGGTGGCCAGGAGCCCGTCGATGGTGGGGTTGGTGTTGACGTTCTCCGCGGTGGGCGCGGCCAGCAGCAGCTTGAGGGGGCGCACGGCGGTCACCTGGTCGCTGTCGGTGCGCACGGTGACCCGCACGGTGACAGGGAAGCCCTCGCGACAGTCGGGGGGCGGCGGAAAGCCAGGCATGCCGTTGCAGATCGCCATCAGCAGCTGCGGATCGAAGTTGTGCGGCAGCGAGGCCGTTTCGCCGGTGCCGAGGTCGAACGACACCGGCGCGCCACCCATGGCCGGGATCTGATCCGCGGTGATGAGGCACGGATAGCCGGCAGAGGCGGTCCCCACGAAGGGGCACCACGACCATTCGTAGGACACCGCGGGCGGCGCCGCGGCGGGATCGGCCGGCGGGGGCGTGTAGACCAGCGCGGACAGCGTCGTCGTCTGGCCGGGCGCCGGCGCCACCGGCTCGCTCTTGACCGCCAGAATGCGCAGCGAGGTCAGGCGTTCGTAGGGAGCGAAGTCGGGGCCGCAGCCAGCGACGGCGAGCGTTGCCAGAACCAGGGCACCTTGAATGGCCAGCGCGTTCGAGCTGAGGAGATGGTGCTTCATTGACTGTCCAAGCGGAAGCGGTGCGTATAGGGAATCATGAAGGGAATGGGTATGCCGTCCCGGGTAGCCGGTTCGTACTCATCTTGCGCGGCTGCCGCCTTGGCCAATTCGTTGAATTCCGGGTACGGAGATGGGCCGATGATTTTTACGTCAATGACCTTGCCTCGCGAATCAACGGAGATCATCACCCTGACATCGCCCTCGATCCCTTGCGCTTTCAGCGTCTCGGGATAAGGAGGTTCTTTGCGCTGTCCTTTGAGCTTCGGCTGCGTGTACGTGATTCCCGCCACCGGGATGCGCGAGGCGACGGCGTTCTTTGCGCTGGTGGGCGCGGCCACCGGCGGCGCTTCTTCGGGCGGCGCCTGCTGGGGCGCCTGGGCGCGCTGGGCGGTCTCGCCGGCGCGCGTGGTGCCGACGGCGAAGGCAGGCCCGTTGCCGCCCTCGGTCGTCGATTCCAGGTTCAGTCCCACCACGCGCGGGGGGGACCTGGGCGGGGGCGTCTCGGGTGGCGGCGGCAGCTTGGCCACCTTCACCGGCGGCGGCCGTACCGGTTTCTCGGGCGGCGGCTCCGGCTTTTTCTCCTCGATCGGCGGCGGCGGTGGCGGGGGCGGCGGTTCGCGCACCTCGACCCGCACCACCTGCTCGATCCGTTCGCGCCGCCCGGTCTCTTGATTGCCGATGAGACGCCCGATGCCGATCACGCCGGCGTGAAGCGCCGCCGCGCCCAGCAGGGCGCCGACCGCGATGGCGATCCGGACAGCCTTCGAGCGCCGCTCTCGTTCCAGCGGATCGTAGGCGCGTTGCTGGGGTGTCAGCGCCTGGCGCGTGCGCGTTCGCATCAACACGCGCGAGGCGGCACGTCGCAGCCGGCGCTTCTCGGCGAACGGGGCGCGCGCCTGTGGCCGTGCCGGACTCACGGCGGGGGCGTCGTCGTCGTTGGAGCGGCGGGCGCCGCTGGCGCGCCTGACCCGGCCGGTGCCGGACCGCGTTCGACGTCCAGGGCGAAGGTGGCGATGCCGTTGGCCTTCACCAGATCAATCAGCTCGACCACCCGTCCATAGGCGACGCCCTTGTCGGCGGCGATCACGGCCTGGGTCTTGGGGTTGGCGGCGGCCGCCTGGCGAACCAGGGCCGCGGCAGCCGCCAGCGACGGCACCGGCTGGCCGTTGACCTGCAACCGGTCGTCCCGGGTGTAGACGATGTTCAGCGTGCTCTCGACGTGCGAGCCGCCGCTGGCCGCCTTGGGCAGCTCGACCTTCAGGCTGGAGCGCACGATGGTGGCTGACGTCAGCATGAAGATGATCAGCAGGACCAGAACGATGTCGACGAAGGGGATGATGTTGATCGACGCCAGCAGGCTGTCGTCGTCGTTGCCGCTGCTGGCCTCGTCCAGGGAACCCATGGCGTTTCCGCTGGGGCGGCCTACTCGGCCGCCTCGCGATTGCGGACCGGTTCAACGGCCTTCAGCTGCGACAGCAGGACCCGGGCCAGCAACGTCCCTTCGGTGACCGCGTCCTTGACGATCCCCTTGAAGACGTTGAAGGCGACCACGGCCGGAATGGCCACCAGCAGGCCGACCGCGGTGGCGATCAGCGATTCGGCGATGCCGGCCATCACCGCCTGGCTGGCCTCGGCCATGTTCGCCGCCAGATCGCGAAACGACCGCACGATCCCCAGCACGGTGCCGAACAGTCCGACGTAGGGCGCGTTGCTGGCCAGCGTGGCCAGGAAGGCCAGGCGCCGTTCATAGCGCGCCTTCTCGTGTCCCATCGCGCCGGCGATGAGGTCTTCGACCGACTCCGGTCCTTTTTCGTACGAGCGCAGGCCCATCAGCACGACATTGGTCTGCAGGCTGTCGTGCTGGGACAGCAGCTTGGCGGCGGCCTGGTAGTCGCCGGCCTCCAGGAGGCGCGTCAGATCGACGCGCAGGGCGTCGGTGTCGATCCGGTGTCGGCGATAGAAGAACCACCGTTCCACCATGACGGCGATGGACGCCAGGGAGAGGGCCAACAACAGGTACAGCACCCACTCGGACCGAAAGACCGGAAGTCCCAGCAGCGTCTGTACCAATCCACCCGTCGAGTTCTGCATGTTACCGCCTTAACCCTTCACAAAAGTCCTTGCCGTCTTAACACCGAAGCCCCCCTGAGGCGACACCTTCCACCGGCGAAAAAAATCGCCGCCGCGCGAAGTGCCGGCAATCAAAGACTTCCGTCGGTGGCGGCGCGTTGCCTGGTGATCGACGATTGTGGCAGCTCGACCCGGATACGAGCGCCGCCGAGGGGCGCCGGTGCCTGCCAGGCGGTCACGTCGCCGCCATGATCGATCACCACCTTGCGGACGATGGCCAGCCCCAGGCCGGTGCCGTTCTCCTTGCTGGTGACGTAAGGATCGAAGATCCGTTCGCGGTCGGCGGCGGGGATGCCCGGACCGTTGTCGTCGACCAGCAGCTGGGCCACGCCGCGCACCGGATCGGAGGCGACCCGCAGGACGATCTCGGGCGTTCGGCCGGCGCCCTCCGCGGCCTGCACGGCGTTCTCCACAAGATTGATCAGGACCCGCCGGATCAGCATGCGGTCACACAGCGCCTCGACGCGCGCCGCTGGGCCTCCCTCCGCGTGCTCGATGCGCACCAGCGGCTGCCATTCGGCGTGGGCGCGCAGAAAATCCTCCACCACCTGGGTGAGATCGACGGGGGCGGGATCGACCTTGGGCAGCTTGGCGAACGCCGAGAAGTCGTCGACCAGGCGGCGGATGCCGTCGATCTCCTCGCGCAGGATCTCCTGGGCGGTGGCCAGCAGGCGGGCATAGGCCGGATCGTCGCCGCGGTACTTTGATCCCAGCTCTTGCACGGCCAGCTGGATGGGCGTCAGCGGGTTCTTGATCTCGTGGGCCAGGCGGCGCGCCACCTCCTGCCAGGCCGACACCTTCTGCAGATACTCCAGGCGCGACCGTGCGTCGCCCAGCTCGGCCACCATGCGGTTGAAGGCGCGCCCCAGCTCGTCCAGCTCGTCGCGACCGCGCGGCGAGACGCGCACGCCCAGGTCACCTTCGCCCACGCGGCGGGCCGCCTCGCGCAGGGTGGCCACCCGGCCAGTGGCCCGGCGCGCGACGAAGAGGCCCAGCGCCGTGGCAAAGGCCAGGATGACCACCATGGCGATCCCCAGGCCGCGAAAGATCATGGGCAGCACCAGCGGAAAGACCCGATCCAGCTCCTGCTCGCGCTCCATGGCCGTGCGCAGAGAAAGAAAGTTGCCGTAGACGTCCTTGGAGATGCCGAAGGTCAGCTCCAGCAGTCGGGGCAGGGCCGGCGTCGAGCCCGGCAGCTCCACCAGCACGGGCGGCGCTTCGCGCGAATGTTCGATGACGCTGGCCGGTGCCGTCCACTCGTCGACGGCGCGATCGCCCGACAGGATGCGAGCGTGCAGCAGATCGGGCACCTCGGCCAGCTCGGCGGCGCGCGTGAAGCTTCCCGCGGCGATCTCGTTGGCCCGTTCGCGAAAGGACTCTTTCATCTGCGAGAAATAGGCGCGGTACACCTCGACGGCGTCGCCCAGCGAGGCGCGCACCTCTTTCTGGTGCTGGTCGGTGATGCTGGAGACGCGGCTCAACGTGGCCGACACCAGGTACACGGCCGTGGCCAGGGGCAGGCTGGCGACGATGAACAGCGCCGCCAGGATCTTCCATTCGAACCGTCCCGGCAGCCGCGGCAGCTTGAACCTCAGTTTCATGGCGCCCCTCCCTCGACGAAGGTCTGCGACAAAAAGCGTACCTGCCGTTCGCTGTCCTCCACGCGCGGGTTGACAAAGATGCTGACGAACGAGCCGAAGAAGCTGTCGCCGGCGCCCACGCGCCGCTGCCCGCGCGCCGGTTGCACCAGCCAGCGCCGCACGTCGGCCAGCAGCTCTTCCGAGATGGGGTTGAGATCGGCGCGGAAGGCCAGAAAATAGCGGGCGCCCGCCATGAGCTGGCGCCGGTCGACGACCGGGAAATGCCACAGCAGCAATGTCCGCTGGATGGCTTCGTCGACGGTCTTCACCTCGATCTGGGTATCGGGCCCGGCGCCGCGGGTGATGCGCAGGCGGAACTTCTCGTCCCAGATGTCATAGACGATCTCGCTGCGCTGAAAGGCCAGCGCCACCGGTTCGCCGGCCCCCTCGCGGTGCAGGTAGACGCGGATCAGGATGCGCGTGGCGAACCCGGACAGGAGGCGCTGGCGTTCGGCCGGGCCGAAGAGATCCTGCATGCCGACGCTGGCCACCAGTTGCCCGTTTTCGTACTGCACGCCGGTGGTGCGCCGGGTCAGCGGCCCGGCGGGGCCGTTTTGTGCCCGGGCCACGCCGCCACCCAGCAGCACCATCACGAACAACGTGGCGCGGGCGGCGAGCCGCATCATCAGAAAGAGCTTCGACCGAGGGCGTTCGCGATCGACATCGTGAACACGCCGATGAAGGTATCCAGGCGCAGCCCCAGATCGCCGGTCAGGTCGATGGGCGCGCTGGCCCAGGTCATCCCGCCCGGACGGCGAAAGTCGGCCCCGCTGGCCAGCCCCAGCACGCCCACCGCCACGAACAGATCGCCGCCATAGATGAACCCGTTGCGGCGCCAGACGGGGATGGCGTAATCGATCAGCAGCCGCCCGGCGAAGTTGTCGTATCGGTGGCCGGCGATGCCGGTGCCCAGCAGGTTGCGCGACTGCAGCGTTGAAAAATTGATCCCCAGCGCCCGTCGCGGCAGCAGCAGGTTCAGATCGCCGATGAAGAAGCGATCAAAGTAGGGCGCGTCGCCGCCGATGGCGCCGCCCAGCAGGTGAAACCCCAGGGCGTGGCCGCCCGGCATGCGCCGGTAGACCGAGGCCTGCGCCAGCCCTTTGACGAAGCCATAGTCGCCTGGACCGGCCGGGGCGGCCCCTTCCACCGACGCCACCAGGCGCATTCCCGACCGCGGCAGGATCGGATCCGAACGCGTGTCGTAGTCCAGGGTGGCGGTCAGCGAGCCGACCCGGCTGCTGCCGGCCTGGACGTCGAAATCGATGGGGCGCGTCTCGCCGCTGGGCAGGGTCTGGGTGCGCGTGCCGGGCAGCGCGGCGTTGACCACCTCTTCGCGCAGGTCGATGAAGAACCGCATCGATCGCGACAGCGTCTTGCCGACGCCGGCAATGCCGCCCGTGCGCCGGGTGTGCACCGCCACGAAGTCGGCGGCGTGCGAGTCCTTCTCTTCGCCGCCGGCCCTGAAGAATTCGCTGCCGTCGTTGAACAGTCCCGTCAGCGACAGGTTGAGGTCGCTGCCGCGCAGGGCGGGCAGCGAGGCGTGGGCCCGCAGGCCCAGGCCGGCGTCGGCGCCCGGCACGTTGGGTGTCGTCGAGGCTACGAAGCCGCCACCCAGGTTGATGCCCCGCCCAAGAAAGTTGGTCCCCGATAAGTCCAGGCCGCCCCAGAACAAGGTGGCGTTGCTGGTGTTCAAGAACAGATCGTTGATGACGATGGTGCCGCGTTCTTCCACCTCGACCAGCAGCACGGCGCCACCCCGTCTGGTCCCCCGCTGCAGCGACAGGCGCGCGTCCAGAAAATACCCCAGCGCCAGCAGCCGATAGCGCGCCGCCTCGACGCGAGCGTCGGAGGCGTCGACCACGTCCCCGGCGCGCAGGCGGATCTCGTCCAGGATCAGCGCCGTCTTCGTCTTGCGGTTGCCGCGCACGATGACGTCTTCGATGACGTACCGGGGACCGAAGGCCGGGTTCTGGAACGAGGGCGCGGCTGGTTCCGCCTCGGCGGGGCCGGCCAGGTGGGGCGCGTCCGACGTCTGGTCGTCGCTGTCGGGCTCGCTGGCGGGGGTGTTGGTGGGATCAGCGGCGCGCGCGGCGCCACGCGCGCCGGCTGTCAGGAGGACCGCCGCCATCAGCAGGCGCGGAATCAGCCTCACGCCGGCTCCATGGACCAGCGATCAGTTGAGCGGCGCCGGCGGTTGGCCGGAATCGTCGTCCAGATCATCAAGCAGCCGGCGCACCTCGTCCGACGGGCTCAGCAGGGCCATCCGCTGCAACACCGCCCGCAGCCGCGCCTGATCACCGCGCCCCTCGTAGATGGTGCGCAGGTTGTTCAGCATGCGCAGCAGCACCTGGCGCGTGCTGGCCGGCTCCAGCAGGCGCGGATCGATGGGGCCGTCGTCGTTGGTGGCGCGGGCATAGAGCAGCTGTAGATCCTCGGCGTCCAGCGGCCGCCCGTCGAACGGGTCGATGATCATGGCCCCGCCCGCCACCGCGCTGCGCACCAGGAAATGACCGGGGAACGACACGCCCTGCGCGTCGACGCCGACGCGGCGGCAGATCTCGACCAGCACGATGGCCAGGGTGATGGGGATGCCGCGCCGGCTCTCCAGCACGTCGTTGAGGAAGCTGTTCTTGGGGTCGTAATAGTCGCTGGCGTTGCCGCGAAAGCCCAGCTCCTCGTACAGCACGTGCAGCACCGTGGCCATGTGGGGCGCCGCGGGAGCGCCGGCGATCGCCCGCCGCACGCGCGTCGCCAGCGAATCCAGCATCTCGATGTAGCGGGCGATGTCCAGGCCGGGATACTCCGCCTCGGCCACCATCAGGGCCGCCTGGGCCAGATCGCCACTGGTCGCCCGGCGCACCACGTGCGCGAACAAGCTAAGGTCCGCCGCCTCCATGGCCCGGCAGCATAGCACTGTCCGGCTCGGCTGCGATCTCGGCGAGAAAGTGGGCGCCGTATTGCTCCAACTTTTTGGGGCCGACGCCGGCGATGTCCAGCAGCTCGCCGGACGAACGGGGCCGCTGCTGGGCCATCTGGTGCAGGGTCGCGTCGCTGAAGACGATGTAGGCGGGCATGCCGCGCGCGTCGGCCAGGGCGCGGCGCAATTTCCGCAGCCGGGACAGAAGCTCGGTGGCCTCCGCGTCCAGCGCGTCCCCGCTGGCGCCCGCCGCGCCGCCCACCGGACGACCGCGCGGCGCGCGCGTCGGTGAATCTCCGTCGGGGCTCCCCCGGCGGGTGCGCGGGGGTGGGGCGCAGGCCGCCAGGATGTCGTTCGACTGGCAGACGTCGCACGACGTTCCACAGGCGTTCATGGCCTCGCCCAGGTAACGGGTGATGGCCTGGTGCCGGCAGACCGTGGCCGCGGCGAAGCGGAACATCTCCCGCGCCTGCTCGCGCTGGCGGGCGGCCACCGACGGTTCCACGTCGTCGCCAAAGCGGTCATAGCTCATGACGTCGGCCCAGGAATAAAAGAGGACGCAGTCGCTGGGCAGACCGTCGCGACCGGCGCGGCCGATCTCCTGGTAATAACCCTCCAGCGATCGCGGCATGTCACGGTGGATGACGAAGCGGACGTTCGACTTGTCGATGCCCATCCCGAACGCCACCGTGGCCACCACCACCTCGGCGTCGTCGCGGCGAAACGCTTCCTGCGCGCGGTTGCGTTCCTCGGCCTCCATCCCGGCGTGATAGCCCAGCGCCCGGATGCCGTGGTCGCGCAGGAACGCCGCCGTGCTCTCCACCGATTTGCGCGACAGACAGTAGACGACGCCGCTTTGCCCGGCCCGCGCCGAGACCAGCCGCAGCACCGCCTCGCGCACCACCGGAACGGCGTCGTCACCCTCGGCGCCGCCGTCGCGACCGCCCTTGCGGTAAACGTGCAGGCGCAGGTTGGGTCGAAAGAATCGCCCGCGAAATTGCGCCGGCCGAACCATGGCCAGCTGTTCGATGATGTCGCTGGTGACCGCGGGGGTGGCGGTCGCCGTCAGGGCCAGCACCGGCACGCCGCCGAACCGCCGCTTCAGTCCGGCCAGGTTGCGATAGGCGGGGCGAAAATCGTGACCCCAGTGGCTGATGCAGTGGGCCTCGTCGACGGCGATGAGGCGCAGATCGATCCGTCCCAGCACGTGGCCGACCGACGCTTCGATGCCTTCGGGCGCGGCGTAACACAGCTCGTAGGCGCCGGCGGCCAGATCGGCCACGCGGCGGCGGCGTTCCTCCGGCGTCAGGCTGGAGTTCAGGTAGGTGGCCCGGATGCCGACGTCGTTCATGGCGTCGACCTGATCCTTCATCAGGGCGATCAGCGGCGAGACCACCAGCGTGGTGCCGCCCAGTACGCGCGCCGGGATCTGATACGTCAGCGACTTGCCGGCGCCGGTGGGCATGATGCCGACGCAGTCGCGTCCGGCCAGCACGGCGCGGATGATCTCCTCCTGTCCGGCGCGAAAGTTGTCGTACCCGAACGGCGTCTTCAGGACCTGGCGCACGACGTCGTCACCGACCGCGGGGCGCCCGCCCGGCAGCGCCAGTTGCACCGTCCGCGCCTTGATCGCCTGCGAGATCTCCTTCAGCGCCGCCAGGGCCTCCTCCGAAAAAAGCGCCGGGCGGGCCCGCCACAGCGTTCGCAGCCGGGCCAGCTCGCCGCTGCAGCGAGCGCGCAACGACGGGTCGTCGCGGTTGCCGGTGCGCCACAGCTGCGTCAGCGACAGAACGTCGGCGTCGATCTCGTGCGCCACCGGATCCGCGGGGGCAAACGAGGCCGACGGGGCGGCGCCGACGTGGTCAATCGGGGGCTGCCGGGGTCCTTGTGTGCTTTCGCTTTGCATGGGGCTTTCGGCCCCTGGATCTTCGGCGGCGTTCACAGGCGGTTGTCAGGTTTCCCGCCGAGATTGCCAGAGTCAGCCGGCGGTCGCCAGAAGTGCGCGCCGTCGTCCGTCATTTGTGGGAACGCTCACGGTTCATTCCCCTGGTATTCGTGTTGCTGCTGACAAGGTGAAATGGAGGCATCGATGTTTGATCCCCCAGGCCGGGCCCGCCGCGCCCCTTCCTTCCGGCGACGCGCGCTCGATTCCTCGTCGGCTGTTGTTTCCTCGACAACGGTGTTGTCTGCGGCGGTCATCATCGCGACGGCCCTGGTCGGCAGCGGATGCGGGCTGACCGGACGCATTTCCGGCAGCGATGCGGGCACCGGCACGAACCAAGGTCCCAGCCGCGGGATCAACGACGCAGCCGCGCTTGATCAAACCGCCGCCGGCGACATCGGCGACCCGTCGAGCCCCGCCGACGCTGGCGCCGACGACGAAAGGGGACCCAAACCGTGCACCGCCACGGCGGCCTGTCCCGACGGGCAGATTTGCCTGGGGGGAATCTGCCAGGGCGATCCCTGCCTTTCGATCGGCGGCACCACCGCCTGCGGCGCGGACAAGACCTGCCGGGCCGCCTGCGTGGCGGTGGTCGATCGTTGCGCCGGGGTTCACTGCGACAACCAGCAGACCTGCGTGGACGGCGCATGCGTGGCCGGCTGCTTTGCCATTCCGTGTGCCGGCATCACCTGCAACGACGGCCAGCACTGCGACTCCTATACCGGCCGATGCGTGGCCACCACCGCGTGCGACGCCCGGTGCCCCGCCGGCAGCACGTGCAACCTCACCTGCGCGGTGCCCGGCGCCTGCGCGAACGTGAAATGCCCCACGGGTCAGGCCTGTTCGGGCGGCCACTGCGTGGATGATCCCTGCGCCGCCGTCACCTGCGCGCCCGGCAGCGTGTGCAATGGCGGGACCTGCATCGACACCTGCTCGTGCGCCGGTGGTTGCGGCAGCAGCGGCCGTTGCGTCGAGGGCAAGTGTCAGTGCACGCCCACGTGCCCCGCTGACGGCAGCAAGGGCGGCCTGTCCGACGGATGCAAGGGGACCTGTCCCTGCGCCAGCGGAACGAAACTTTATGGCGGCGCCTGCTGCAAGCCCCAGTGCCCGATCGACGGAAGTTGCGGGGGCAGCGACGGGTGCGGCGGCACCTGCGGTTGCAAGGCCGGCGCGAACGAGCGCTGCTACGGCGGTCTGTGCTGCGTCCCCCAGTGTCCCGCCGACGGCAGCAAGGGCGGCCTGTCGGACGGCTGCGGGGGAACCTGTGCCTGCGGCAGCGGAACGAAATCGTACATGGGCGCCTGCTGCAAACCGCAGTGCCCGATCGACGGCAGTTGCGGGGGCAGCGACGGGTGCGGCGGCACCTGCGGTTGCAAGGCGGGCGCTGGCGAGCGCTGCTACGGCGGACTGTGCTGCGCGCCCCAGTGTCCCGCCGACGGCAGCAAGGGCGGCCTGTCGGACGGCTGCGGGGGAACCTGTGCCTGCGGCAGCGGAACGAAATCGTACATGGGC
>DATLVT010000387.1:0-4920 GCA_035577105.1 Polyangia bacterium | reverse complement strand
CCTTTTCCCACTCCATGACCGGAGGCAGATCAGCCTCGGACCACAGCGAGCGCAGATCGACGACGTCGCCGCCGCCCGCAGGGGCGCTCTCGCCCGGTGGCGCGTGCTCGAGCGCGGCGAAGGCGGCCTGGGTCTCCTTGTCAAAGCTCTCGGTGTGAAAAGGGTTCTCGTCGTCAAGAACGCGCTGTTCGGCCGTGTCGCCCCGCTGGTGGCCCATGTCCGTGGGCGGCGAAGGAGGGTGGGACCGCGCGGTGCCGTCGCCGTCGCCCCGGGAGATCTCCAGCTTGGCTTCGTCCTCGTCGTCGTCGGCGATCATGATGTCGCCCGAGTCAGCCTCTTCGATCTCCTCGATGACCTCCGTCGCCCCTACCCCCAGACCGACCAGCTTGTCGACCTTGGCGAGCAGCTCGGCGCCGTCCAGTGGCTTGAGGAGGTATTCGTCGGCCCGCGATTTCAGCTTCTTGTGCTGCTCGAAGGTGGCCAGGGTCTCCTCGGCCGAGATCAGGATGAGCGGCACATCGCGCAGCGCCGCGCTGCGCTTGAGCTTGTTGCAGATGGCGTACCCGACCTTACGGGGCTCCACTGACAGGATGATGAGGGACGGCGAGTTGCTCTGCCCCCACTCCAGGGCGTCCTCGCCGTTGGGGATGCTCTCCACGACGAACCCGTACGGGGACAGCGCCGCTCGGATCTCCGACACGGTTGCGCTATCTGGCTCAATACAAAGGAGAGTTCGGTCCACTCGGCGCCTCCTAGGCGCCGTATCCTACCAGAGGAGGGTCGACAGGGGCGGAGCGGTTTTCCGGCGGCCGCTCAGGGCGCTGCGGCGGCGTTGGTCACGAAGGCAGCCGTCACCAGGCGGGTCAACGAATCCTCGTCCAGATCCGACGTGGCGACATAGCCCAGGCCGCGATCCCAGTACGCCGCCGTGGACGTCCCCGGTCCACCGTCCAGGTAGATCTCCCGGCCGTTGACCACGCGCCGGTGTGGCGCCTCGATGCTCTCGTCGCGCGGGGCGAAGACCAGAAAGGCGACGCGATGATTGTTCGCCACCTGATAGACCAGATAGGCGGCGGGACGTTCGCCGACGTTGACCAACCGCCCCCCCTGACAGGTCGCCTGCCCACCCAGCGAGGGGGCGTGCAGCGGGAAATCGACGCGCCCACGGAACCAGGAGGCGATCGACCCGCAATCAGACCCGACGATGTCCATCGGCATCTCGGTGTGATAGCTGCGCTGCGACTGCTGCAACACCATCGACTGCGATCGCCGAACCGTTCCGGTGATCCCCAGCAGCAGAGCCGCCGCCACCGCCGCCGGTACCAGCCGTGGGTGCGTCAGCCACGGCCAGCGCCGGGGGGCGATGGGTTCGCCGCCCAGGGCCACCTTCAGTCGGTTGCGCAGCTCCTGAGGCACCGGCGGGCGCGGCAGATGGGCCCGCACCGCGGCCTTGAACCGGGCCTGCCATCGACAGGTCTTGCTGCATCCGTCGCAGGTCACCAGATGACGCTGGAAAGCCTCCCGGTCGGCGCCCGTCAACTCGCCGTCGACGTAGGCCTGCACGAACGGTTTGGCTTCCAGGCAATTCATGGGGCGGTCTTCCCTTCGCGTTTGCGGCGGAAGGCCGCCATATCGACGGTCTTGGCGGCTTCATGATCGGCCGCTGCGTCGGCAGGTTGGCCAGGAATGATTCCTTGCTCGACCGCGTAATCGTGAAGCAACCCCTGCAGGATCTTCCGGCCACGGTAAAGGCGGCTCATCACCGTTCCGGCCGGGCAGTTCATGATCTCGGCGATCTCCTTGTACGAGAAATCTTCCAGGTCGGCCAAGATGACCGCCATCCGAAAATCTTGCGGCACCTGGGCCAGCGCCTTCTCGATGTCGGCGGAGACCATCTTGCCCAGCAGGGCGCCTTCCGCGTCGCGACCGTCAATCCCGCCTCCCACGAACTGCTCGACGTTGACGTCCGAAGATTCGGCTTCCGACATGATCTCGTGTTCACGTTCGCGTTCGCGGTACCGATTGCAAAAGACGTTGGTGAGAATGCGGAACAGCCAGGCTTTGCAGTTGGTGCCGGCTTCGAAGGTGTCGAAGAAGCGGTAGGCGCGCAGCATGGCGTCCTGGACCAGGTCCTCGGCGTCCTTTTCGTTGCGCGTCATGCGCGTCGCGGCGGCGTAGAGAGCGGGCAGATGAGGAAGCGCCTCGCGTTCGAAGTCGGCTCGGGACGGTCGCTTTCTCAGGAGGGACATTGGTGGGGCCTATGCCAATCGTAACTGCGGCAATAACGATCTTATTCCGCAAATACCACCGGCGCCGCCGTCCGCTTCAAATAGCTCCAGCTCAACTAAAGACATGTAGTTTCAAGCAGATACCGTTGACCTGTGGCCCCGACCGTGGGCGCCGTCTGCTCGTAATCTGCGTAGGAGGAGAACAGGGAGCCGGCCACGGGCGCCGAAGAGATAGTTCCGGGATGTCCATCAACCGAAGGAAACAGAAGCCTGCCCGACTGACGGGCTCCATCCGCGGCCACCCGCCAGGCCTCCCCTCCGCCTGCGCGCGCTATCACCACCACGAAGTCGTCGCCGGCCAATCCCAGCCCGGCCAGCGGCGGCTGCAACATCTGTCCGCCAAATTCCACCGCGCTGGAAAAAAGGTGGTCGAAGAACTGGTTGCTCTGGCTGTCGTAGGTGCCGAGGTGGCTACCGGCCACGTTCTGCCAGGCCAGCGCATACCCGGCGGCGCTGGCGATGACCAGCGGGCACAATGGCTGGTCGCTGGCCAGCGGCAGACTGAGAGTCGCCTCGATGCGAGCAGCGTCGCGCATCTCGGCGATCACCCACACCGGCTGGGTGTCGGACGGCGACTGATAGCGAAAGTACGCCAGCGAAAGATCAGCCTTGCCCGGAACGAAAGCCACACATCCCACGCGCGTGGCGGCGTCAACGGGCAACGGATCGCCGACGGCGCGACCGTCGCCGTCCAGCAGCAGCGCGGTCAGGTTGCCGGTGCCGGTGGCGGTCCAGGCCAGGGCGGCGCGCATGCCTGTCTGCGACGAGGACAGCGCGACGACCGGAGCGGCGCCCGCCTTGCCGCCGCCGACGATGGTGGCCACCACGGCGGCGGCGCCCGGTGCCGCGGAGCCATCGGCGGGGGCGGTGAAGACGTTGAGGTCCAGATCGCTGCCGTTGGCAGCCACGGTGCCGAAGGCCACCACGACCGTATCAGCGGGCGCCATGCGACCGGCCACCGCCAGCCACGGTCCGCCTCGACGCGAGGATGGAACGGGGGCACTCAGTTCTTTGCCCAGCACGCGCTGGTTGTCGATGTGCGCCCAGCGCACCAGGTCCTTGTCGACGCCCGAGATGAAAAATCCGCTGGGCACATGGTCAAGATGCGCATCCTCCAGCAGCATCAAGGGACTGGCGGGATACGCCGCCACCTCGCTCAACTCGCAGGTGCTGCCGGGTTCCGTCGACTGGCAGGACAGACCCGCCGCGCCAGCCGCGCCGATGCCGGCAATACCCAGCGACAGGCGCAGGGCGGTGGCGCGTCTCACGCGGCAGCCACGGCGCCGTGACACTTTTTGTATTTTTTGCCGCTGCCGCAAGGGCAGGGATCGTTCCGGCCCACCTTGGGTTCGTTGCGACGGACGGGGCGCGCCTCGTCCGCTGACTGTGACGGCCCTCCGTTACCGGCCGACGCCTGGGGGGCAGAGCCGCCGCCCGATTCGATGGTGCGGCGGGGGGCCTTCTTGCGCTCCGCGGTCGGGACGTTGGGCGCCGCCTCCGCCTCGCGGCGAAGCTGCATGTGATACAGCTTCTCGCAGACGTTGCGGCCGATGATCCCCATCATCTCGCCGAAGATGACAAAGCCTTCCTTCTTGTACTCCTGCTTGGGATCTTTCTGGCCATAGCCGCGCAGGCCGATCCCCTCGCGCAGCGCCTCCATGGCCTTGAGGTGGTCGATCCAGCGCTGGTCGATCTCCTCCAGGTAAAAGTACCGGGCGAAATACAGCAGCACCGGCAGTGAGAACTCGGACTCGCGCGCCTCGATGATCTTTTCCAGCTGCGACCACAGCGCTTCGACCAGGGACTCGCGCTCGAGAATCTTGTCATCGAAGGTCGGCTCGAAACCGAACCGCTCCTTGGTGGCGTTGCCCAGGGCCTCCAGGTTCCAGTCCTCGGCGTGCTCGCTGGGCGGGCAGAACTCGTCCATCAGGGCCTGGACCATCTCTTCGGACAGATCCAGCAGCCGCTCGCGCTGCTGGATCATTGACGAACCAACCTCGTTCGCCAGCCGATCCAGCGTGCCGGCGCGATCCTCGACGATGCCCGCGCAATCAAGATAGGCGCCGTACTGGCGGTAGATGGCCGAGCGCAGGCGGGTGGGATCCAGCGGCACCGTGATCGGCGCGGGCGGCGGCGCCGTCGGATCGGCGCCGGGCTCGGGCTGGGCCTGCGTCAGCGAATCCAGCATGCGGGCCAGCGTCGGTCGCACGGTGGTGGCCAGCGCCTCGGCGGTGTGGCGGCCGGACGTGACCGGCACCGGGCTGTCGGCGGCCGTCTTGCCCTTTTTCTTTTCATCCTCGGTCGGCTCGGGGGCGTAGCGTCCTTCCAGGATCTGCCGGCGCAGCGCATAGATGGTCTTGCGCTGCTGGTTCATCACGTCGTCGTATTCCAGCAGGTTCTTGCGGATGTCGAAGTTGTGCCCCTCGACCTTCTTCTGGGCGTTCTCGATGGCCCGGTTGATCAGCGGGTGCTCGATGGGGACGTCCTCCTCCATCCCCAGGCGCTCCATGAGGCCGGTCATCTTGTCCAGACCGAAGATGCGGAGCAGGTCATCCTGGAGCGACAGGTAGAACCGCGACGTGCCGGGGTCACCTTGGCGACCGGCGCGACCGCGTAGCTGGTTGTCGATTCG
>DATLVT010000386.1:0-7189 GCA_035577105.1 Polyangia bacterium | reverse complement strand
CAGGTTCGCGGCTATATCTCTAACGGACGGAACTTGGTCAGTGTTCGACTGAAAAGGATTGGCGAACCGCCTAGCGATGAAATTTCGGTGGCAAACCAGTACCCTTTCTTCGACCCGCAGCCTCCCCAAGGGACTTTTCTGCGCGCAGATCTTCACCGTGGCGGGCTAGGCATCGCCTGGATCTCGTCCCTGGCGGCTGGCAATCAACCCCGGGAATAGTTCAGCGCCAGGCCCGCCTACCGGCGCGCTTCGTCCAGCCACGTCTGCCAGACTTCGGGGGCGAAGCCGACGGTGGCGCGGGCGCCGTCACGCACGACCGGGGTCTTCAGCAGCAGCGGATCGTCGACCAGGACCTTTTCGATGCGGGGGCCGGTGGGGGCCGCGTATTTCAGGCCTTTTTCCAGGTAACGCTTGCCCTCGCGGTCGATCAGCTTCTCGGCGCCGCCCACGCGTGCGGCCACGCTGCGCAGCTCGCCCGCGGACATGCCTTTCTGGGCCAGATCGACGTACTGGAATTTCACGCCGCGGTCCTTGAAGAACCGCTCGGCCTTGCGCGTGTCGGGGCACTTCTTGGTGCCGAAGAGTTGCAGGTTCACGATCGCAGCAGGCGGCGCATGATCTTGCCGCGATCATTGCGTGGCAACGTGTGGCAGCGCTGCCACAGGCGCGGCACCTTGTACGCCACCAGGCGCTCGCGCGCGAAGCCCGCCAGCTCCGCCCACAGCACCTGGTCGTCGGTCTGTGGCTCGGCCGGCGGCTGGGCGTCGCGCGTGACGACGAAGGCCTTTGCCTTGACCAGCCCCGCCTCGTCGCAACAGCCGACCACGGCGCATTCGGCCACCGCCGGATGCTGGAGCAATACGTTCTCCACCTCCAGGGGCGACACGTAGACGCCGCCCACCTTCAGCATGTCGTCGCTGCGCCCTTCGTAATAAAAATAGCCGTCTATCACCCGCAGCAGATCGCTGGTCACGATCCAGCGGCGCCCGCCCTGTTCGACCATGGTGGCCGCCGTGCGCTCGGGATCGCCTTCATAACGGACGGCCGCCGAGCCACCGCTGACCCACAGCGTCCCGATCTCACCGTCGCTGGCGTCGCTGCCGTCGGGACGCACGATGCGCACCTCGTACCCGGGCACCAGCCGGCCCAGACACCCGGGCCGAGCGTCGCCCACCCGGTTGGAGATGAAGATGTGGAACATCTCGACGGAGCCCAGCCCCTCCATCATCTCGACGGCGAACGTCTCCTTCCAGCGCACGAACAGATCGGCCGGCAGCGCCTCGCCCGCCGACACCGCCACGCGCACGCTGGGAAAAATGCTCCGACCCGCCGACCGCTCAGCGACGGCGTCGATCATCTTGGCGGTGATGGTGGGAACGGTGGCCAGCACGGTGGGGCGATGGCGCGCCGCCAGGGAAAACAGCAGCTCGGGCGTGGGGCGCTGGGGGAACAGCACGGACGTCGCCCCGACCGCGAACGGGAACATGAGGCTCATCCCGGTGGCGTAACCGAAGTACAGCTTTGACGCGCCCAGGACCACGTCGCCGGCCGTCAGCTCCAGGATGCGCTTGGCGTACCGTTCGATGTTGAAGGGGAAATCGCCGTGGCAGTGCACCGCCGCCCGCACCTCGCCCGTCGAGCCCGACGTGAAGAACCAGATCGCCTCGTCGTCGGCGCGCGTGTCGGCGTTGGTGAAGCGAACCGACGCCGCCGCCACCCGTTCGTCGAACGACACCACCGTACGACCGAGCGGGCAGTCCGCGCCCACCACCACCGTGGCCGCCAGGTGGGGGGCCGCGCCGATGACGTCCGCCGCCCGCGCCATCAGCGCGCCGTCGGCGAACAGCGCGCGGGCCTTGGTGTACGCCAGATAGCGGGCGTAGTCCGCCGCCGGCAGCTCTGGGTTGACCATGGCCACCACGGCGCCCGCCTTCAGCGTCCCCAGGAACGCCGCCACCGCCTCGATGCCGTCGGGCAGCGCGATCAACACCCGCTGGCCCATGCCCACGCCCAGCGCGCGCAGCAGGTTGGCCACCCGGTTGGCCTGGTCCTGAACCTGGGCATAGGTGAACCGCCGTTCGCCGACGATCAACGCCGGGCGATCGCCGTGTCCTTCGGCGACGCGGGCGTCCAGCAGATAGCTGGCCAGGTTGAAACGCGCGGGCGTGTCAGCGATGGACATGAAGGCCGCCTGCTATTTCATGCGCAAACGATCGACAGGGACGCCGCCGATCAAATGCTTCTCGACGATCTCGGCCACGTCTTCCACCTTGACGCCGCCGTACCAGACCTGTTCGGGATAGACGACCACGGCGGCGCCGCGCGAACATTGATCCAGGCAGCCGGCGGCGTTGGCGCGCATGCGTCCTTTCAGGCCACGGTCGTGTAGCAGGCGCTTGAATTCGTCGCGCACCGCCTCCGAGCCTTTCTCCGCGCAGGAACCTTTGGGGTTCCCCGGATCGCGGCGGTTGGTGCAGATGAAGATGTGCCGTTCAAGATGCGGCTGGGCCATGGCGGGGCCGTAGCCTAGCATGCGTCAGCCGACCGGTCGCAGCCGCACGGTCTGCGCGGCGATGCCCTGGTTCATCACCCGCGCCCCCTGCGCCGCGAACCAGGCCGGATCGTCGGTGGTGTCATAGCGGCGGGCTCCGCCCCGGCTCAGGCGCCGCTCCATCTCGGGGTGGCGATCCAGCCAGTCGGCCAGGCGCTCCGCGACGATGGCTCCCTGGGTCAGAAGCGCGATCGACGGATCCACCTTTTCAATGATCGCCCGGATGCCCGGCAACAGCAGCGGATAGTGCGTGCAGCCGAGCAGGATGCGCGACGGCGGAGGCGCCCTGCCCGCCTCGGCCGACGTGAGGATCGGGTCGAGGTACTTGTGCAGAAAATAGTCGGTCCCGGGGCCGGACGTCTCGCCCGCCTCGACCAGCGGCACCCACAGCGGGCAGGCCTGCTCGACGAGAGCGATCCCTGGCGCCAGCTTGGCCAGCTCCAGCCGGTACGATCCGGAGGCGATGGTCCCCGCCGTCCCCAGCACGGCGACCGTCCCCGTGGCCGGCGAAGGTGGCGTCACGCCCGGGATCGCGCCGGGAGGCAACGCCGCCAGCGCTTCGGCGGACGGCCGCACCACGCCCAGGATGCGCCGGTCAGGGTGGCGGCCCGGCAGATCGACCTGTTGCAGCGTGCGCAGGGCCAGCGCCGACGCCGTGTTGCAGGCCAGCAGCACCAGCGGGCAGCCTTCGGCGAACAGGTACTCGACCGCCTCGCGCGTGAACTGATAGACGACGTTGAGGCTGCGCGACCCGTACGGCGCCCGCGCGCTGTCGCCCAGGTAGAGGTAATCGTACTGGGGCAGGCGCGCCAGCAGCGACGACAGGACGGTGAGGCCACCGAACCCCGAATCAAAGACGCCGATCAAAGGCGCCCGATGTCCTGGCCGCGCACCCAGCCTTCAAGGCCGTTGGCCAGACGGATGCGCAGCCAGTCCTGGTCGCGGTCCAGCAGCCGCACGCGCAGGCCAGCGTGCAGCTGAAAGCTGGTCTTGTAATTGACGTCAGCCCCTTCTTTCACGGCGACCGCGTCGGGCAGCACCACGCCGAACGGGACACGGTCCAGCGCCGCCCGCCCCACCAGCAGCCCGCCCGACAGCAGCGCGCCCAGGCCCAGGATGGCCGCCCCGGCCCCCAGGGCGCCGCGCGCGTCCTCGCTGGCCCGGCGGCGAATCAGCAGCACGGCAAAGAAGGCCAGATAGATCCCCACGAACAGCCAGGTCTCCGTCGACGGCGACAGAAAGCCGACCACCCGGATCCAGACCGGCTCGCGGTCGGCGCCTTCGATCTTGTCCAGCGTGTGGCGGGCGACCGCCTTGCGCGCCTGGGCCAGGTTGTACCGGACGTCGTCGTCGTCGGGATCCAGCGCCGCCGCCCGCTCGAAGGCCCAGATGGCGCGGCCCAGGTTGCCCTGGCGAAAATAGGCGTTGCCCAGATTGAAATACAGATCGCTCGCGACCAGGCCGCCCCGATCGATCGATTCGTACGCCGACACCGCCGTGGCGTAATCGCCGTGCAGGTAGGCTTCGTTGCCGCGCTTCCAGGCCTCGTCCAGGCGATCGGCGCGGGCGTGGGTGGCGGCGGCGGCGATCGCCAGGAACAGGACCGCGGCGATGAGCGCGCGCGCCGGAGACCGCCGAACGGGGCTGATCATGCGGGCTGGCCTTCGCGCAGCGGCGCCTTTTCGATGGCGTCGATCAGTTCGGCGGCACGCTCCAGCGACGCGGTCATGCGCTCGCGCCCCACGCCGCCCGAGCCGGGGGCGAAACGGGCCAGGTCACAATCCTCCAGCTCGGCCAGCACGCGCGTCACCACGCCGTCGGGCATCCCGCGCTCGCGCAGCAGCGCCGACAGCTCCTCCATGCGCAGCCCGGCCACCGGAAGGCCAAGGCGCGCGGCCAGCAGATCGCGCAGCACGCGATCGATCTCGATATAGAAATCGCCGGTGCGCCCGGCGTCCAGGTGCTGCTGCGCCGCCGACAACCGCTTGCGCATCTGCTGCCGGGCCCGGCGCCGACGCCGGCGCCGGGTGTCGCCGCCGAACCGTTCGCGCAGGCGGCCCACCACCACCGTGACCAGCAGCCCCAGCGGCGGCACCACCAGAAGGCCGGTGAACCCCGACGACCGATAGAACGTCGTGCCGATGTCGCGCTTCAGCGCCGACTGGGCCCGGATGGGGCGAATCTCGGCGGCGATGACGTTCTCGCTGGCCGCCCCGGCCGCAGATGCGCCGGCGGCGGCGCCGGCCGGGCGACTGGCTGCGTTCCCGTCATTGGCGTGCACCGCGGTCGCGCCGTCACCGGTCACCTCCAGGCGCACGGGCTCGGTCTTGGCCACGGCATAGGCCTTGGCCTCGGGATCGAAGTACGGCAGCGACAGCGACGTCAGCATGGTGGTGCCGGCCCGCTCCGGCAGCAGCAGATACTCCAGCGACTTGGTCCCGGCCACGGCGTCGCCGGGGGAACCGGGGCTGTCAATGGTCAGCGTGCTCTTCGGCGGGTACGACTTCCAGCCGTCCAGGGCGGGCAGCGCCGGCGCGCGCACGTTGCGGACGTTGCCCTGCCCTTTGATCTCCACCGTCAAGGTGACGGCCTCGCCGACGCTGACCGTGTTGCGATCGACGTGGGCGGCCATGGCGAACTTGCCGACGTTACTCTGGGCCGCGTCGAAATCCGCCGGCTGTCCCGCCTTGGGAAGGGGCAGCACCTCGATGGTGACGGGCTCGGCCTTGAGGCGCTGGCGGCGCAGCTTCGACCCGAAGAAGTCGACCTGAGCCACCTCGGATTCCAGGGGCGTGATGGTCAGCTTGCCCGGTTGCAGCGGAAACAGCGCCTTCTTCATCAACAGCGCGACCTGATAGTTGCGTCCGCCGACGGTCTCGCTGGTCAGGGACAGCTGCCCGCGCGCGCTGGCGGGCGTGATGTCCTCGACCCAGAAGCCGTCGGTGTGCGGCTCGGTGATCGGTTCGTACTTGTCCTGGCGCTGGGTGATGTACAGGAACCAGCTCACCGTCACCTGCTCGCCCAGGAACGCCCGGGTCTTGTCGGGCACCGCCCGGATGAAATTGGCGGCGGGCGCCGACGACATCGAGGGGGGGCGCGACGCCGGGTCCGGCTCCGGTTCCGGTTCGGGCTCTGGCTGCGGGTCCAGCAAGCCGCCAAACCCCGGTATTCCGGCGAAGGGCGAGCGCGAACGGGTGGGTTGTCGGGGCACCGCCGCGCCGGCGTCGACCACGCGCAGGTTGACGGTGTTCGACTTCATCTCGCGACCGTCGACGCGCACACGGGCCGGGCCGATGCTGACCGGTCCTTTCTGGCTGCCGGCGCTCAGGACGTAGTGCCAGGTGTATCCGTTTTGAACGAAGGTGCCGCCGCCACCGATCTGCATCTGCGTCGATCGGTTGGGGCCGCGCGGCGCCGAGACCACGCGCAGCGAGCCAAAGTTGGGCGCCTGATAGCCGTCGATGGATTGATTGGCCGCGTTCAGCGTCACCTCGTAGGTGAACGTGTCGCCGGCGGCCACCTGGTTGCGATCGACCTCGGCGACGAACGACGGCGCCTGGGCGCGGGCCACCGCCGGCGCGACGAGCAGCGCCCCGGCGAAGGCAATCGCCGCGGTGCCGATGGTGATGAGGCTCCGTTTCATCTGTTCAGACGTCTACCAGTCTTTGGCCGGCGGGCGGCGACGAACGGCGCGCAGGCGGGCCCGCTCTTTTTCCAGATCCTTGGGGCTGCGTTCCAGGCTGTCCAGGACGGCCTCGATCTCTTTTTCACTGGCCGGCTTTTGCTGGGCCTGCTTGTCGTCCGCGGGCTGCGGTTGGGCCTGATCCTTCTTGTCTTGCTTGTCTTGCTTGTCCTGCTTGTCCTGGTCTTTCTTGTCGTCTTCGCTCTTCTTCTGATCGTCCTTTTTCTGATCGTCTTTTTTCTGGTCGTCCTTCTTGTCCTGATCCTTGTCGTCCTTCTTGTCTTTTTTGTCCTGCTTGTCCTTCTTGTCCTTGTTCTTGTCGTCCTTGTTCTTGTCGTCCTGCTTTTTCTTCTCTTCTTCCTTTTGCTGCTTCTGGGCCAGCTCCAGGTTCCACTTGGCGCTGGCGTCGCGCGGATCCAGAGCCAGCGCCCGCTTGTACGCCTCGATGGCCTCCTTGAACTTGTTCTTCTTGGCGAAGGCGTTGCCCAGGTTGTAAAAAGCCGACTCCTTCAGCGTCCCGTCCTTCGCCTCGGTGGCGCGCAGGAACTCCTCGGCCGCCTC
This sequence comes from Polyangia bacterium, assembly GCA_035577105.1. Classification (GTDB taxonomy): domain Bacteria; phylum Myxococcota_A; class Polyangia; order Fen-1088; family Fen-1088; genus DATKEU01. The sequence continues at coordinate 395 of DATLVT010000386.1, read as the reverse complement.
GTCAAAGCGCGACAGCGCGGACAGCGCCGCGCCCCGATCGAAGTGCACCGCCGGATCGTTGCCCAGCTTGGCCGCCGCCTTGTCGTACGCGGCCAGCGCGTCCTCGGCCTTGCCGGCCTTCATGGCAGCGTTGCCCTGCAGGACGTCGTGGTTGCTGCTCTTGAACAGGTCGAACCCGAACAGAAATGGAACGGCCAGCCAGACCGCCGCCACGGTCGTCCTTCGTCCGCCCCTCACGACGTCCCCTCCCCCTGCGTCTTGGTGCGCGCCCGGCTCCGCCCCCTTCGACGATCGGTGCTGCAGGCCTCGCCCACCAGCAGCAGAAACGCGGGCAGCAGCAGCACCTCGAACACCTCGTCGTACTGCTTGACCACGCGCGCCTCGTTCTCGGTGCG
>DATLVT010000385.1:0-5379 GCA_035577105.1 Polyangia bacterium | reverse complement strand
GGCCGGGCGTTCCGCCGCCCGCTCGCCACCGACGACCGCACGCAGATGAAGGCGCTGTTCGACGCCGGTATCAAGGAGAAGGACTTTGCCACCGGCGTCGAATGGTTCCTGACCGGCCTCCTGCAGTCGCCCGACTTTCTGTACCTGTTCGCCAGGCCCGCCAGCGGCGAGAAGCCCGGCCAGGTGGTTCCCATCGAGGCGCACGACATGGCCAGCCGCCTGGCCTACTTCGTCTGGGACTCCACGCCCGACGACATGCTGATGGCCGCCGCCGACGCCGGCCAGTTGACCGACGCCCCCAGGCTGCGCGCCCAGCTGACCCGCATGATCGGCGACCAGCGCTTTCTGCGCGGCGTCTCCAGCTTCTACGCGCGCTGGCTGCACCTCGACGGGTTCGCCGAGGTGGCCCGCGACGACAAGGCGTTCACCGGCGACGTGGTCAGCGGGCTGTCGACGTCGCTGCTGATGACCGCCACGCAGATCTACACGGCGGCGGCGCCCAACCTCAGCGATCTGTTCTCCGGACAGACGTATCCCATGAACGCCGCTCTGCGCACGTTCTATGGCCGCCCGGGCAGCGGCGACGGGTTCGCGCCGGTGGTCATGGACGGCGAGAAGCGCCACGGCATCCTCACCCACCCGGGCCTGATGGCCAGCATGGCCCGCCCCGATTCCAGCAACCCGATCGCGCGCGGCCTGTTCGTCCTGGGCACGGTGCTGTGCCAGGACGTCCCCGCGCCACCCAGCGGCAGGGTCATTCCGCCGCTGCCGCCGGTGATGCCGGGGCTGTCGACGCGCGATCGCCTGGACCAGCACACGTCTGATCCCTTCTGCAAGGGTTGCCACGACGTCATCGATCCGCCGGGTTTTGCGCTGGAGAACTATGACCAGGTCGGCCGCTTCCGCACCGTCGACAGCGGCAAGCCCGTCGACACGTCGGGCAAGCTGGCCGCCGCTGGCGACGTCGCCGGCGCGTTCACCGACGGCGAATCGTTGCTGGCCAGGATCGCCGCCAGCCACGATGCGCGCAGCTGCTTTGCCCGGCAATACGTCCAGTTCGCGCTGTCGCGCTCGGCGCTGCCCGCTGACCAGTGTTCGATCGACACGCTGGGGAAGGCCTTCGCGGGGTCGGGCGATCTGAAACAGCTGGTCGCCGCCGTCGCCACCAGTGACGCCTTCCGCCTGCGCCTGACCGAAGGAGTCGCCCCATGAGGATCCTCAAGTATCGCCACATCAAGCGCCGCGACCTGATCGCCTGGATGGGCGGGGCGGCGCTGGCCCTGCCGTTCCTCGAGCTGTTCGAACGCAAGGGCCGCGCGGCCGCGGCGACGACGATGGGCAAGCAATCCAGGTTCGCGGTCTTCTGCTACACGCCCGACGGTGTCAATCAGGACAAGTTCTGGCCCACCGGCACCGAGACCAGCTTTCAGCTGAGCCCCACCCTGGCGCCGTTCGAGCCCTACAAGAACAAGCTCCTGATCCTGGGGCCGCAGATGAACGGCACATCGCCCAAGGGCGGCACCGGCCTGACCTACGCCGGCCCGACGCCGCAGCACCAGGCGCCGGTCACGCTGAGCGCGCGCGTCGGCACCGGCTGCGGGCTGGTCGGCAAGTTCTGCAGCGCCGATCCCAACTTTGGCCTGCCCTATCGCGACGACCAGACCACCGCCAACAACAGCATCAACGGTCCGTCGATCGATCAGGTCATCGGTAACGCCGTCAAGGGCGACAGCCTGTTCTCCACGCTGAACTTCGGCCTGCACCCCATCGGCGGCGACACACCGTCGGACCTCAACTTCGCCATGGACGGCACGGCGCTGAAGCGAATGGCTTCGGCCGACGAGGCCTGGAACCGCATTTTCGGCGGCGCGGTGATGACCACCGGGCCCAATGGCGCGGCCGTGCAAGCGCAGGCGGATCTGCGCAAGCAGACCGCGGTCAGCGATTTTCTGAACGCGCGCTTTGGTTCGCTGCGCACGGTGCTCAGCGCCACCGATCGCCACACCATCGACGGCCACCTGTCGGCGCTGCGCACGTACGAGGATCGCCAGACGCGCCTGTTGATGACCAAGGCCAGCCAGTCGACGATGTGCGCCCAGCCCAAGCGGGCCATGGTCCCGACCGACGCCGACTCCGTCCGCACGGGCGCCGACACAGAGCTCCTGTCACCGTTCTTCATGGATATGATCAGCGCCGCCTTCACCTGCAACCTGACCAAGGTGGCGTCGGTGACCTTCGGCTATCCGGGCGGGGGCGACGCGGGCGGGTTGCGCATGCCGTGGCTGGGCTTCACCGAACCGCTGCACGCCATCTCGCACCACGGCGGCAACGCCGTCAGCCTGGACAAGTACTGGAAGATGAACAACTGGATCGCCGGTCAGGTGGCGGGGCTGATGCAAAGACTGGCGGCCCTCCCGTCCCCGTCGGGGACGGGGACGTTGCTGGACGACACCACCATCTACTGGTTCAACCGCCACGGCGACGGCAACACGCACTCGAACTTCGCGCTGCCGAACCTGATCCTGGGCGGCACGGGCGGCTACTTCCAGATGGGCCGCTACCTGCAGTTGCCGGCCACCAGCCCGACCAAGGTTCTGATCTCGATCGCCAACGCCATGGGCGTGGACGTTCCGTCGTTCGGCGAGAACGCGCTGAAGGACACCGCGCCGCTGTCTGGAATCACCGCTTGATCGACGCCGCCGCCGGCGTCCCGTCCCGTGGACAGAAAGAGTGATCGCATGAAACGCGTCGTCACCTCGAAGGCCAAGGCTCGATTCATTCCCGTCCTGCTCGCCGGGGCGCTGCTGGCGGGAACGCGGTGCGCGTCGTCGACACCGCCGTCGTCGGGCGGCAGCGGCGGTCAGGCGGGGGCGGCGGCCACCGGCTCGGGCGGCGCGCCGGGCGGCGGGTCCGGCGGAGCGCCGGGCGACGGTTCGGGCGGCGCCACGCCCGCCGGCACCGGCGGCACCACGACGACCGGCAGCGGCGGTGCTGCGCCGGGTGCGGGCGGAACCATGGGCGGCGGCACCGTCGACACCTGGCCGCAGGCGGGCGGCCCCGACGGGACGTTCCGCGCCAGCGTCGACAACGCCCCCACCACCTGGAGCGTCGCCACCAACAAGAACATCCTGTGGCAGACCAACCTTGACAACGAAGGGCAGGGCGGCATCGCCGTCTCCGGCGAGCTGCTGTTCCTCACCACCTTCCTGCCGTTCACTGGCTCCAAGACCAGCCTGTCGATCGAGGGCTACGCCATCGACCGCAAGACCGGCGCCGTCAAGTGGCGAACCAAACCACTGACCGGTAACGGCCTGCCCAGCGGCATGGCCTATCAGTACAGTGACGCCACGTCGTGGACGCCGATCGCCGAGGGCAAGTATGTCTGGTTCTTCAACTCGACGGGGCACATGGGTCTGTGGGACACCACCGGCACGCCCGACGCGCAGGGTTTCCTGGCGCCGGTCTGGGAGGGGAACTTCGCCGGTCAGAACCCGACCTTCCCGTACAACCGCCAGCACGAGCCGTTCATGGTCGGCACCGACGTGGTCATCCTGTCGCCGCTGGGGATGGGCATGGGCGATCCCACGAACAAGACCGCCGGCTGGAACTATCTGCACGGCATCGACAAGATGACCGGCAAGACGACCTGGACCGCCGACGACGCGTCGACGTTCTACAACACCGCGGTGATGGGCAAGCTGCCGAACGGCATGCCCGCCGTCGTGCACGGCCGCGGCGGCCCGCACGGCGTCCCCGAGCGCCCGGTCGGCCTGAGCCTGACCAGCCTGGCGCCGGGCAGCGCGGGCAAGTCGCTGTGGCAGTACACGTCGGGCGGACCGCCCATGTGCACCGGCGGCAGCGCGACGACGCCGGGGATGTGCACCGGCGGGTCGGGCACGGCGCTGTACAACACCGCCTGGGATCAGAAGTACGCCTACTGGTTCACCGACCCGCCGAACGAGACCGTGACCGTCCTGGACATCATGACCGGCAAGCCGGTGCACGGCTGGTCGCTGTCAAAGCTGGTCGACATCCGGCGCTGGAACGCCGCCATGAACAAGTACGAGACGCTGTCCAACGTCAACGTCAACACCATGCCCGACTGGGAATACAGCGGGATGATGCACGTCGTGCCCGACTGGCACTCCAACGTCGTCGCCAACGGGTACGTCTGGTTCCTGACCGTCACCAACAACAACGACCGCTGGGGCACGCACACCGGGCCGCCCCACTGCGTGGGCCGCGTCAACGCCGAGACCGGCAAGGTCGAGTACCTGGAGGTGCCGGTGGGCGTGCGGCGCACGGCCGGCATGCCGGAGCAGCTGGTGTACGGCATGAACATCGTCACCACGGCGATGGACGCCAAGGGCAACGACGTCGCCGACGACGCCGGACGCTCGCACACCGACGGCTGGTCGATCCCGGTGTTCTATCCGGCGCCGATCGTGCTGGGCAACAAGATCTACTTCGGGACCACGCTGGGGATCACCTACGTCATCGACGCCAGCGCCAAGGTGCTGGATGAGACGGCCATCCTGGGCTATGGCGATCTGGGACCGCTGGGGCAGACGTGGTCGCTGGCCGCGCCCGCCTTCGCCGGCGGCGTGATGTACCACCACAGCAGCAAGCAGGTGGTGGCCATCAGCGCCGCGGGCGTCGCCAAGTAGGGCCGCCCGGCGTCAGGGCTTCATTGCGGTCGGGTGTCAAACCAGCTTTTGACCCGCGAAGAACGATTTTTGTCGTTATTTCGTGAGCTGTCCGGGGCGGCCAGGGAACCTTACCCATGTCCCGCAAGGCCGAAACGCCCAGGTCCCTATCTCGCGTCAGACCGCTTGCCGCTCGCGGCAGGTGCTCTCCCTGAAAGGCATTAGCCAATCATGTCAAGGTCATCCCTTCTCCTTGTTCTTCTGTCGACCGCGGCTGCGACCGGCGCGGCGTGCAGCGGCGGCACCACCCCGGTTACCAGCGGCACCCCTGGTTCGGGCGGATCGGCCATGCCCGGCGGAAGCGGTGGCTCGCCCGGCTCGGGCGGCGTCGGTCAGGGCACGGGCGGCGCCGCTGGCGTCGACACGGGCGTCCCTGCCGACGCGGCTGGAGCGACGGGAGGGGGCGGCGCTCCCCCCGCGACCGACGGCAGCGCAGCCGACGGTCCGAGCAGCGATTCGGGACCGTCGGTCAGCGATCCCGGGACGGAGGGCGACGGCATCGTGAAAATTGCCGCCCCGTTCGTGGCGGCTCCGGATATGTCCGTCAAGGCAGGCGTTGCCAAGGGCAAGACCATCAATTTCTCCATAGGTGGTCGCGGCTGCGCGCTCTACATTCCGGCCGGATACACCTCCGGCACCGAGATTCCCTTCATGGTCGCGCAGGACGGCCTGG
>DATLVT010000384.1:0-2932 GCA_035577105.1 Polyangia bacterium | reverse complement strand
GCGTGGCCGGTGCCCAAACATCGAGGTTCTGATTCACCCAGGTGATGGCAGGGATGTCGCGGGCCGCCTGGGCCAGCATCTCGGCGGAATTGTCCACGCCGGTGATTTGGGCCTGGGGCCAGCGATCGGCCAGGAACCGGGTGACGTTGCCGGTCCCGCAGCCGAGATCGTAGACGAACCGGGGCGTCGAGCGGTCAACGCGGACCAGCAGGTCCAGTGCGGGCCGAAGGCGCGGCTGCGCGAACTTCAAGTACTGCTCGGGACTCCAGGCCATGACCTTGCCTCCTGGGAGGAACGTACCATTCGCCGGCAACCAGACGCGCGCTCGCCGACGTGGAAATTGGTCACGTTTTTTTCGGTATCGGGACGTTGCCATCCGATCGGTCCATGGTCACATTGCAGCCCGCTGGGCGGCCGGGCAGACAAGGAGATCGAGGACGTACGAGCGACATTCCCCGGAGTTGATCAGTGACTGAAAAATCCCGACCCAGGAAGCCGGTCAATGCCAGTCCCAGCGCTGCCTTCGGCGTCGCCGGTCTGGACGACGTGCTGGGGGGGGGCCTGCCGCGAGAACGGATCTTCTTGCTGCAGGGGGATCCGGGGGTCGGAAAGACGACTCTGGCCCTGCAGTTCTTGCTGGAAGGCGTGCGCGCTGGCGAAAGCTGCCTTTACGCCACGCTGTCGGAGACCAGCGAGGAGCTGATCACCGTGGCTCGCTCGCATGGCTGGTCCCTGGAAGGGATCGAGCTTTTCGAGTTGCCGGCGCCCGGCGGCGACGGTGAGGACGAAAACACTCTCTTTCATCCTTCGGAGGTGGAGCTGGGCGAGGTCACCAAGCTCCTGCTCGATCGTGTCGACGAGGTGAAGCCAAAACGGGTAGTCCTTGATTCGTTGTCGGAGTTTCGCCTCCTGTCGCAGGGACAGCTGCGCTATCGACGACAGATCCTGGCGCTCAAACATTACTTTGTGGGGCGTCGGGCCACGGCCTTGTTGCTGGACGATCGCACCGATGACTCCGGCGGGCTGGGGGTGCAAAGCCTCGCCCACGGGGTCATCGCGCTGGAACAGCTATCGCCGCTTTACGGGGCAGAGCGCCGCCGGCTGCGCGTGGTGAAGATGCGCGGGGTGCGTTTTCGCGGCGGCTATCACGACTTTGCGATGGAGACGGGTGGCTTGCGCGTGTTCCCGCGGCTGGTGGCCGCCGAGCACGCGGAGACCATCCATCCGGGACAGCTCTCCAGCCACGTGCCGCAGATCGACCGCCTGATGGGCGGAGGCATCGACAGGGGGACCAGCACGCTGTTCATGGGACCGGCTGGTACCGGCAAGTCGATGGTGGCGTTGCAGTACATCCACGCCGTGGCCAGCGAGGGGAAGCGGGCCGCTGTGTTCACCTTCGACGAGAGCGCCGCCACCATCCTGGTGCGTGCCAAGGGAATCGGGATCGACCTGCAACAACACATTCAGGCAGGGCGCGTCGACCTGCGCCAGATCGACCCGGCCGAGCTGACACCGGGCGAATTCACCCAGGCGGTGAGGAACGCCGTCGAGAAAAATGGCGCCAGCCTGGTTGTCATCGACAGTCTGAACGGATTTCTGCACGCCATGCCCCAGGAGCAGTTCCTGATGCTGCAGCTTCACGAGCTGCTGACGTTCCTGGGCCAAAAAGGCGTGGTGACGTTGATGCTGGTCGCGCAACAGGGGCTGGTGGGCAGCTCGATCGAAAGTCCCGTCGACGTCAGTTACCTGGCCGACGCGGTGATGATGTTTCGTCACTTCGAAGATGGCGGTCGATTGCGCAAGGTGATCTCGGTCCTGAAGAAGCGGACCGGAAAGCACGAGGATGCCATTCGCGAGATGACCATCACCGACCACGGAATCTTGGTCGGCGAGCCTTTGACGACATTTCGGGGGGTCCTGGCCGGCGTGCCGGTTCCCACGTCGCTGAAGGGCGAGCATGAGTCATGAAAGACGCGTCTCCGACGCAGACGCGCGTCCTGATCCTGGCACCGGCGGGCCGCGATGCTCACCTGGCGTCCACGACGCTGGAGCGGGCGGGCATTCTTCCGTTTGTTTGCTCCGACGCCGAGACGTTCTGTACTGAGCTGGCCAAAGGCGCCGCGGCTGCGCTGATCACGGAAGAGGCCATCGTCCCGCAGATCAGGCGCAAGGTGACCAAGGTGCTGGAGGCGCAGCCGCTGTGGTCGGATCTTCCCATCCTGGTACTGGCCAGCCGGCCGCCCACCGCCCGGGGTCGCCTGCTGCTGGCCAGCGCCGTGGCCGAGCTGGGGAACGCCACCATGCTGGAGCGGCCCATCGATCCCGACACCATGGTGGGGGCGGTCAGGTCGGCGCTGCGCGCCCGTGATCGGCAATACCAGGCGCGCCAGCTGCTGCGCCAGCTGGAGGAGCGAGTGAAGGAGCGCGATCGGTTCCTGGCCACGCTGAGCCACGAGCTGCGCAACCCGCTGGGGGCCATTCGCAGCGCCACCGAGGTGATGCGTCGGGTGGTGCCCAAGAAGGAGGAGATCGAGCGGCCGCTGGCGATTCTGATGCGGCAGACCCAGCACGTCGCGCGGCTGATCGACGACTTGCTGGAGGTTTCCCGCGTGACCACCGGTAAGGTGGCCTTGCAGATGAAGGTGCTTGACCTGAGGATCGCGGTCCGCCAGGCGGTCGAGCAGCTGGAACCGAGCGCTCACGAACAAGGACTGACCATTCGAGCGTCGCTGGGGATGCGGCCCATCTGGGTGCACGCCGACCCGGTGCGGATGGAGCAGGTGTTCAACAATCTGATCACCAATGCCATCAAATACACGCCGGCCGGGGGACAGATCGATGTTGCGGTGGACAGCGTGGAGCAGATGGGGCGGGTGCGGGTCGCCGACAACGGCATCGGCATCGCCTCTGACATGTTGCCGTCGGTGTTTCA
>DATLVT010000383.1:0-5451 GCA_035577105.1 Polyangia bacterium | reverse complement strand
TGCCAGTCCGGCGTTGTACAAGGTGGCGGCGTGGGGCGCGCGCCGGTGCGCTTCCTCGAAGGCGCGGGCGGCGGCGGGGAAATCCGCCCGTCCGTATGCGGCTTCACCGGCGCGGAAAAATTCCGATGCCTGGCGATCGCTCTGAGCGTGGGCCGGCTCTGTCAGCGCCGCGCACAGCAGCGCGCTGGCCAGCAACGACAGCGATGCCTGGCGAGTGATGCTTCCGTTGCGCCTGTGCACCATGGGGCTTCTCTGCTGAAACCGGGGGAGCTATGTCGAGTTCAAGGTTGCCAGGCTACGGGCCGTCAGCCGCATAGGGATTTCCCGCCAGGGGCGGCGGGGAGGCGGAACGTGCCGAACTGGCCACGCTGGGATGAAGGTTGGCGGCATGCAGCGCGTGCGCCGCTTGCCGGCTGCTCTCGCGAGCGCGTCGCTCTTTGAGGTGGCGGCGGTGAATTGCCGATGGGTGCGGCAAAGGGGCGGCGTGGATCTGCGATGCTGTCGCCAGCGACGCCGTCGTCGGCAGGACAGCGGAAAGCGCTGCTGGCGCCGGTTCCACTTCGGTGGCCGCCGGGTGGGCAGGTTCGGGCGGCGCCGCCACCGCGGACCGCGGAGCTGCGGTGACGGCGGCGGGAACCGGGATTGACTGCGTCGGACGGACCAGCAGCACCGCCACTGCGGCTGCCGCCGCCAGGCCGCAGACGGCGCCGACGATGATCCCGTTGCGACGCACCGACCTGGTCGGTGACCCGGTGGCGGCGGCCGGTGCATCCATTACTGGTGAATGGCCACCAGCGGAGGCAGTCCCGGGCGCCCCGATGGGATAGGCGGACAGAGTCATGGTCTCAAGATCGTGGGCCATTGGACCCTGCCCGCCGGCATTCTTCGCGGGTGCCGGGATCGCCACGTCGGTGGGCAGGGGCGTGATGGCGCGGCCGCCGCCCAGGTGTTGCATGAAGGCAGCCACCTCGCCTCGGTCAGCCGGTGTTCCCAGCAAGCGAGACGCATCGAGAAGGCGTCGCCGCAGCTCTTCGGCTGTGGGGCATCGTTGCTGTCGATCGGTGACCAGCGCGGACGCCACGGCGTCAGCCAGCTCGGCGGGGATGGTGGGATCCACGGTGCGCAGATCCGGCGGCGCTTGGGTGACGACGTCCAGAAGCGTGGCCACCTCGTCTTCGCTCTCGTGCAGCGGGCGGCCGGCCAGCAACTCCCACGCAACCACGCCAGCGGCCCAGACGTCGCAGCGTTGATCGACGGTCTTCCCTCTCGCCTGCTCGGGAGCCATGTACGCCACTTTGCCTTTGATCGATCCGGGGCGCGTGTGCCCGGAGCGTCCGGCCGCCTTGGCGATTCCAAAGTCGGTCAATCGACTGACGCCGTCGGTGCCGACCAGGATATTTTGCGGCGAGAAATCGCGGTGCACGATCTCCAGCGGCTGGCCGTTGCTGTCGCGCTGTTCGTGCGCGCCTTGCAGGCCAGCCAGGGCGTCCGACAAGATGCGCAGGGCCACTGCCGTGGGAATGCGCGTGCCGGCCTCCAGGGCAGCTCGTTGCAGGCCGCTGAGGGTGTCCCCCTCGACGTATTCCATAACCAAAAAAATGCCGGCCGGGTCTTCCCCAACGTCATAGACGGGGACGACGTTGGGGTGGCGAATCTTGGCGGCGATGCGCGCTTCGTTCAGCAGCGCCAGCGCCAGCTCCTGGTTCTCGCGCAGGTGCGCGTGGATCAACTTGACCGCAACATCACGCTCGAACCCGCCCAGCCCTTCGGCGCGCGCAAGAAACACCGCGGCCATGCCACCAGCGCCTAAAGGTGCCAGAAGCCGGTACCGACTTACTCGTTCCGGGGGGAACGTGGCCGCCGGAATCAGTCTGCTAGCTGCCGCGGACCGAACCACGCCCGCATATTACCACGCACACCTCGGCGCACACCCAGATTGATTTGCGCTATGGGCCAGAAAATTGTCGGAGGAACATTGTGGACAGTTCGTCGTCTATGGACAAAATGAAGAGAAGCATGCCGGCCACGACTGAGAAGGACAGTCTGTTTTCCGACTCGATGATGCAGTGGCTGGATGAGGGAGATCGCCTACACGAGGACCCTCGTCATGCCAGCTTTGCCGGCGATGCCGCGTCCGCTCGAAGACCCTGGCTCTTCTGGATTGGCGCCGTTTGGGTGGTCGCTTTTGTTGTCGGCGGCCGATTTGCCTTGCAGCGGTTCGGGAGAGGACAGCCGGCATCATCGGAGTCCAGCATGGTCGCCGCCCTGGTCGGAAGTCCTCGTCTCGCGGTATCGCCGCCGCAGGCTGCGCCGGCGATTTCACAGACGGTGACGGTGGCGCCCCCGCCAGCGGCGGTTCCCGCGGCTGCGGTCGCAGCGCCCTTGGCGGCGCCGACCGAAGCGCCACCGGCTGCAGCGACCGAGAAGCAGGGTGAGCTGCCGGTGGTTGCCAAGGTGAAGCCGGCTGTCCAGGATGTTGTCGAACCACCGACGGCGGTTCACGCCGCCGCGATGGAACCGGCAGGGCCCTTGGCCAAGGTGGTCACGACCGAAGCCACCGTCATCGGTCATGGACACGCCGCTGGGGACGCGCCTGCCGCCGTGGTGGCGGCAGCGCCCGCGGAGACGGAAGCTGCGCCCGTCGTCGAGGATTTCGACTCGCTGCTGGCTCGGTGTCGTGACGCCACCACCCGTGGCCGCTGGGGGGCCGCCCGCACGGCGTGCAATGCCGCCCAGTTGGCGCGGCCGGATTCACCCGACGTCCTCACCAGACTGGCCGAAATCGCCCTGAACCGCGGGCAGGGTCGGGCGGCGATGCGCCTGGCCAGCGCCGCGCTGGCTGCCGATCCGGCCTTTGCGGATGCCTACGTGATCGTGGGCAGCGTCGAACAAGGCGCCAATCGCAATCAGGAAGCGCGGGCCGCGTACAACCGATACCTCAAGCTGGCGCCCTCGGGCCGGTATGCCTCCGACCTGCGCGCGATCCTGGCGACGTTGTAGCCGACCCCTACGAAAATCCGAGCGCGGCGAAGCTGACCACGCTGGCCGGGTCAATGTTCCACTGCTGATAGCGCAGCAGCTGCCCCTTGGCTTCGGGAACGGCGCGCAAGAATGTGTAGATGGGCGACGAGCCGCACCACTTCAAATCATCGCCGCCGTTTTCGCCGATGAGATCCCAAAACCCGGCGGCGTCGCCGGCGTTGATGCGGTCGATGCGGGTGCGATCCCGCGCCTCCGTTTGCAGCAGCGGGCCCTCGCCGGCGCGGGCATGAAAGGCATCGCCATAGCGAGCCCCCACGTGGGCCATGTCGATGCCCAGCACCCAGAACAGGCGCTGGCCATGCTTTGCGTTCAGCTCGCCCAGCGCACCCAGAAAAGCAGCGACCGCATCGTTTTCTTCAGGAAGGCGCCGCCCGCTGTGCGCGGTCAAGAACGGGCCGCATAGTACGGGCAGGATGCGGACGTTGGCGCCGAAGAGGTGTTGCAGGTACACGACCTGAAACTCGACGGAGTGCTCGATGGCGTGACAGTAGTCTTCTTCCTGGATGGCGTCGGCGCCAGCGTGTCGGATCAGCGCATCGACCAGCGCGCTGTCGGTGTTGGTCCGTCCGAACGGGGTGGCGAATGGTTTGCGGGTCAGCCCGAAGCGATCGGGCTGGCCATAGTGTGACGTCCCCAAAATCACGAACGTGCGATCGCCAAGGCCGTCGTCGGTGGGCAGGGCGCCATAGGCAGCGCCGTACGAGGGAAATCCCCCTTCCGGGCTGACGTGGGGCGCGGCGATCCCGCGCAGGGGACCTCTGGAGGCGCTTGTTTTTCCGTCGCCGATGCTGCGGGCCAGGGTGTCACCCAGCGGCTGGCGCTCGGCGGGGTAGCCGCCTCCGGCGTGGACGGCCGAGCGATGCGGCGCCGATCGGAAGGCTTGCTCTCGTCGCCCCTTCATCTCGGCGAAGACGTCGTCCTCGAGAAAACCCGCTTCGCCCAGCGCTTCGATCAGGTGCGCGGCTGGTTCGCCCACCACGACCTGGCCGGTCAGGCGGGTCAGCCGCTCGCGCAGGTCCATCTCGCTTTGCTGACCGTCAAAGCAGCTGAGGCAGCGCGCCAGCAGCGGCGGAACGATCAACGTCTGATCGGAGAAACGGTAGGGATCGCGAATCATCAGCCCCGGCTGTTCCGGCACCGGCGATGGCATCACTTCCAGGTCATGGCGGAGGCGGGGCAGGAGGCGCGACGTCGGCGGCATGGACAATCAAGCTTAGCTGGCCAAAGGCGTCCCGTTTGGTCAAGATCATCCGCCATGTGGATTAGCTCGACCAAATTGAAGCTCCCGGCGCGGCAGGACGCGCTGCCGGGACGGGCGGAGGCGATGACCGTGCCGGCGACGCATGAAGTCCTGGGGACCGCGCTGCGTCCTCCCTTCCCGGCGGGAACCGAGATCGCGCTGTTCGCCCTGGGGTGCTTCTGGGGAGCCGAGCGAAAATTCTGGGAGCTGGACGGTGTCTATTCCACGGCGGTCGGATACGCCGGCGGATTCACCCCCAACCCGACTTACAAGGAGGTCTGCTCCGGTATGACGGGCCACACCGAGGTGGTGCAGGTGGTCTTCGATCCGCGCCTGGTCTCGTACGGGTCGCTGCTGAAGGTGTTTTTCGAGAACCACGATCCCACGCAGGGCATGCGCCAGGGTAACGACGTCGGCACGCAATACCGATCGGCCATCTACACCACCAGCGAGTCGCAGCAGAAGGCGGCCACGGCGGCGCGCGAGGCCTATCAGCGCGAGATCAGCGCGGCCGGTTATGGCGCCATCACGACCGAGATCGCCGAGGTGCCGGCGTTCTATTACGCCGAGGACTACCACCAGCAATATCTGGCCAAGAACCCCGACGGCTATTGCGGGATCGGCGGCATCGGCGTCAGCTGCCCCATCGGATTGCCGGGCGTTCATGGGTGAGACGTCCCTGTCCACCGACGCCGCCAGCGCGGCGAACCCGTCGGCTGTCTGGCAGCGCCGCAGTCGAATGCTGCTTCAGATCTTCGCGCCCGTGTTGATCGCCACCGGGTTGAGTGGCTTCGTGATGCCCGGGAGCGCGGCGCTGATGAGCAACGCCTGCCCGTACAACGTCTTCCACCTGATCGCGGGCGCTGTCGGCGTGGCGCTGGCTTTCAGCAAGAACCCCCGCGCCGCTTCGACGTTCAACGTGGGGTTCGGGGCCATCGATCTGTATCAGGCGGTGGCCGGGCTGATCGGGATTTTCCCGGCCGCGCTGTTCGCGCTGCGCCCGGCCGACCACGTGGTGCACGTCGTGCTGGGTCTGCTCCTGGTGATCGTCGGCTGGCGCGGACGACCGCAGATTGCGTGAGGGAGGGACCGGCCCGAGCTCACGCGGGATTCTGAACTAATCCGTGGCGGCGTCGATCGCTTCCGCCCAGTGCGGTTCCAGCGCCACA
>DATLVT010000382.1:0-2764 GCA_035577105.1 Polyangia bacterium | reverse complement strand
GTGTTCAACAACGTCTTCGCCGGCAAGCCGGGCTCCTGGTCCGACCCGGCCGTGCTGACCATGCTCAACCAGATCGTCGACCTGGTGAAGAGCAACGCCTTCGAGCAGGGCTTCTCGTCGGTCACCGCCGACTCGAACGCTGACCAGGCACTCCTCTTCACCGGCAAGGCCGCGATGATGGTGCACGGCGTGTGGTCCTACGGCATCCAGCAGGCCAACGGCGGCGACTTCGTCAAGTCGGGCGGCCTGGGCTGGATGAACTTCCCGGGGATCGACGGCGGCAAGGGTGACCCGACCGACACGGTTGGCAACCCCGGCCAGTACCTGTCGATTTCGTCCAAGTCGTCGGCTGCCGATCAGGCCGTGGCGAAGAAGTTCTTCTCCACCACTCTGGTCGACGACGCCGAGAAGGCCGGTTGGGTCAAGTCTGGCGGCGTGCCGGTCCTCACCGACAGCGCCAGCCTGTTCACCGGCGACGACGCGCAATACCTGAAGGACATGTCCGCGATCGCCTCCGGGGCCAAGGTCTTCGCCCAGTCCTGGGACCAGGCGCTGAGCCCGACCGTCGCCGAAACCCTGCTGGACAACATCGCCAAGCTGTTCCAGCTGCAGATCAGTCCGCAGCAGTGGATCGACAGCATGAACGGGGTCATCGGTCAATGACATCGCTTGCTCCGCCCGCCGCGCGAGCGAACGCGTCCACCGGCGCCGGCGGGCGGAGCGGCGTCGGCTGGATGGCACTGCCGGCGCTGCTGATGTTCCTGGCGTTCGGCCTCATCCCGCTCGTCGGCGTGCTCGCTCTGAGCTTCACGACGTGGGATGGGATCGGCGCGATCCACCCGTCCGGGCTGACCAGTTGGCGCAACGCGCTCTCTGACCCTGGGCTGATAAACGCGCTCTGGGTCACGTTCGAGATCATGGCCATCTCCTGGCTCGTACAGACGCCGATCTCCATCTTGATCGGGGTCTTTCTAGCCGCGTTCAAGAAGTACCGCGGGTTCCTGGCGGTGCTGTACTTCGTGCCACTACTGCTGTCCTCGGCAGCCATCTCGATCACGTTCAAGGCGCTGCTCGACCCAAACTTCGGAATCGGCGAAGGCCTAGGGATCGGAATACTCAAGCAGGACTGGCTCGGCGACCCGAAGCTCGCCATCGGTGTGCTGATCTTCGTCGTGTCGTGGCAATACATTCCGTTCCACTCCCTGATCTACCAGGGCGCAGTCCGCCAGATACCCGTCGACATGTACGAGGCGTCGCAGATCGACGGCGCCGGACGGGTCCGGCAGTTCTTCTCGATCACACTGCCGCAGATCAAGTACACGATCATCACGTCGTCGACGCTGATGGTCGTTGGCTCGCTGACCTTCTTCGACCTGATCTACGTGCTCACCGGCGGCGGTCCTGGTGACTCCACCCGGGCCCTTGCGCTGGAGATGTACCAAAAGGGCTTCATGGCCAACCTCATGGGCCCGGCCAGCGCGATCGCCATGATCCTGGTCCTGGTCGGCTTGCTCCTCGCTCAGCTGCTGCGCCGCCTTGGCGGCCGCGGCGACGAGAGCATGTTGGAAGGGGTCTGATGTGACGGCCACAATCGACGCCACCGGTACGCCGACGCTTGAGGCGCCTAAGCAAATCAGCCGCCGCAACAAGCTGCCAACGAAGCTGCGCAAGATGAACTGGACTGGCGGCGCCTTCGGGTGGATCTGGCTGTTCCTCGTGATGGTCCCGATCTACTGGATAGTCATCACGAGCTTCAAGACCCAGGCGAACTACTTCGTCACCAACACCTTCGCCCCGCCGAGCCATCCGACGTTCGAGAACTACAAGACGGTCATCGACAACGACATCGCCCGGTACTTCCTCAACAGCGTCATCGTCACCGCCGGCGCCGTGGTCCCCGCCGTCATCATCTCGTTCATGGCGGCGTACGCGATCATCCGCGGCATCGGCAATCGCTGGCTTCGCTGGACGAACAACATGTTCCTGATGGGCCTGGCGATTCCGCTGCAAGCGGTGATCATCCCGATTTATCTGATCATCATCCGCCTCAAGCTGTACGACAGCTTGCTCGCCCTTGTCCTGCCGTCGATAGCGTTCGCCATCCCGCTGTCCGTCCTGGTCCTGGCCAACTTCATCCGGGACGTGCCGCGAGAACTGTTCGAATCGATGCACCTAGACGGCGCCACCGAGTGGGGCATCCTGTGGCGGCTCGCGTTCCCGCTTACCCGCCCCGCGCTGGTAACCGTGACCATTTACAACGCGCTGGGCATCTGGAACGGCTTCCTGCTGCCGCTGGTGCTGACGCAGAGCCCCGAGAAGCGCACCATCCCGTTGGCTCTGGTCAACTTCCAGGGCCAGTTCGGAGTGGACGTTCCGGCCATCACCGCGTCCGTCACGCTTACCACCATCCCGATCATCCTGCTCTATGCAATCGGGCGCAGGCAGCTACTGAGTGGCCTCACTGCCGGCTTCGGCAAGTAAAGGCCACAGGACGGCATACAAACATGACATCCGTACTGCACGTTGCCGTGACCGGCACCGACGACGCCGACGGCTCCGCGGAGCGGCCGTTGCGGACCATCAACGTGGCCGCAGCCGTCGCCCAACCCGGAGACACCGTCGTCGTACACGCCGGGGAATACCGGGAATGGGTGAAGCCGCGGCGCGGGGGCCTGAGCGATACCAGGCGGATCACCTACGAGGCGGCGGCCGGTGAGCACGTGGTCGTGAAGGGATCGGAACGGATCACCAGCTGGGTCCGGGA
>DATLVT010000381.1:0-2911 GCA_035577105.1 Polyangia bacterium | reverse complement strand
CATCGCTGTCCTCTGGCTTGCGCCCACTGTTACAACAACCTGCCGGTGGGCGACAAAGACGCGCGCGCGCGTGAGCTGTCCACCGCCGAGTATTGCCGCATCATCGACGAGGTGGCCGCCGAGGGGTGCCTGTTCCTGTTGCTCAGCGGCGGGGAGATCTTCGCGCGTCACGATTGCCTGGACATCTACCGGCACGCCCGCGGACGCGGTTTGCTGGTCACCTTGTTCACCAACGCCATCATGGTCACCCCCGCCCTGGTGGCGGCCCTGGTCGAGCAGCCGCCCTTTTCGATCGAGGTTACGCTGTACGGGCACACCCGCCAGGTCTACGAAGAGATGACCGGGCTGCCCGGTTCGTTCGCACGGGCGCGCCGGGGCGTCCAGTTGATGCTGGACGCCGGGCTGCCCCTGAAGCTGAAGACCATGGCCACGTCGCTCAACCGACACGAGGTGCTGGCCATGCGGGACTATGCCGAGAAAGATCTGGGCACCGGATTCAAATACGACGCGCAGATTCATCCCCGCATCGACAATGATCAGGGACCGGTGGACGTTCGTCTGTCGCCCCTGGAAGCGGTGGCCTTTGATCTGGTGGATCGACGGCGGGTGGACGAGTGGACCGAATTCGCCAGGACCTTTCATGCCCCGCCCGTGAAACCCGAAGAGCTGTACAGCTGCGGCGCCGGCATCGGTTCGTTCGCCATCGATCCGTACGGTTTCCTCAGCATGTGCGTGCTGTCCAAGCGAGATCAATTCGACCTGCGCACGGGCTCGTTTCACGACGGCTGGCAGACCTTCCTGGATCAAGTCAGGCATCGCCCCTCCCGGCGCACGACCAAGTGCACGCACTGCCACCTGCGCGCGATGTGCGGAATGTGCCCAGCCAACGGCGAGCTGGCCCATGACGATCCCGAAGAGCCCGTCGACTTTCTCTGCGAGACGGCGCACCTGCGCGCTCACGTCATCGGCCTGTCGATCCCGGCGCACGGCGAGTGCGAATACTGTCCGGGCGGCCGAAACCATGATCCGCTGCTGGCAAAAGTGGCGCATCTGCAAGGTGGCGGTTACCAGACTTTGCTGGCGGCGCCCCCTGGTCAGTCCGGGCGACGCCGGCTGCCCCAGTTGCCGCTGCTGCCGGCCGACGGCGGCGGTTGCGGCGGCTCCTGTCAAAACCATCAAACGAGCAGTCACCATGAATGAAGACACCGCGGACCCGAGCACGAACACCGGCAAGGCACCCTATATAAAGCCGGAGATCACCCAGGTTCCCCTGCGTCCTCAGGAAGCGGTGCTGGGATTCTGCAAGACAAGCTCGGCGACCGGCGGCCCCGGCTCGCCGACCGACTGCACGCTGTGCGCGACCTCCGGCAGCTGACAAGATCAGCCGAGAAAGACCCGCTTTGGGGCTTCCCGATCGGACCACAAGTTCTGTGCAGAGCTGCCGATGCCAAATAGGTGTCGCCTACCCTGCTGGAAGATTCTCATCACGTTCTGCGCTGCCTCTTGCGAGAAGGATTGCTGGTCCGGCTGCCGGTCAGGGGCGCCAGCATGACGCCCACGATCGTCTCCGGAAGCGAGATCGTCGTCGGTGCCACCTCCGCCGAGACGCTGGCGCCAGACGACATCGCGCTGTTCGCCCTGGGCGCCAGGCTGTTCGCCCACCGGTTCGTCGGAAGGCGCCACGGCAAGGACGGCCGTCCGGTGCTGGAGTTCTGCGGCGACGCCGCCGTAAAGTCCGATCCGCTGGTCGATGCCGGCGCCGTCATTGGCCTGGTGTTGAAGATCGAACCTCCGCGGCCGCGAGCGCCGGGACGCGGGTGGGCGGTCGGTGGCATCGCGACCGTCGCGGACGCGCTGGCACGCGCCTTCATGCGCGGGTCGTCACCGCCGCGCTGGCAGCGGCACGAAACGAATGGCCTGACCGCCGCCCGCCGCTAGCCGCAAGGTCAGCGTGTCGGCGCTGGTGACCTCTTTGTCCTCGATGACGATCTCCAGGGGCGCCGTCTTCCAGTGGGCGGCCCCGCCGTCGCGGTAGATCTGGGCCCGATAGCGGCGCTGCGGCGTCAGAAAGCCGAGCGGCACCGCCAGCATCCGCCCTTCCTCGTCGGTGATGCTGCCCAGGTACCAGTCCTCGCTGCGGCGATCCTTGCGAGCGATGGTGACGTAGTCGCCGATCTCGCCGTTCACCACCACCGTCTCGGCCCAGTCGGTGGGGACGTCCTTGATGAACTGGAATGGCCGCGGGTTGGCTTGATAGTTCTCGATGCGATCGGCCGCCATCTGCAGCGGGCTGTACAGCACCACGTACAGGGCCAGCTGCTTGGCCAGCGTGCTCTTCACGCGGCAGCCGGGCTGGGTGGGATCCAGCGCGAAGACGCCGGGGGTGAAGTCGAACGGTCCGGACAGCATGCGGGTGAAGACCAGCGCCGCCTCGTGGTCGGGCTCGTTCACGGGGTGGCCCCAGGCGTTCCACTCCATCCCGCGCGCCCCTTCCCGTGACAGCCAGTTCGGGTACGTCCGGCGCAGCCCGGTGTCCTTGATCGGCTCGTGGGCGTCGATGGAGATGTGCCGCCGCGCCGCCTCGGTCACCACCTTCAAGTGGTGGCGGGACATGAACTGCCCGTCGTGCCATTCGTGGTGCACGGCGCCGGCGGCGTCGCGCCGCTCGATCTGGTTGGCGTCGGTGACATAGCCCGTCTTCACCGAATCGACGCCGATGCTGCGATAGAGATCCAGCGCCCCCGCCAGCTGGTCTTCATAGTGGCTGACGGCGCCGCCGGTCTCGTGGTGGCCGATCAGCGCCACGCCCTTGGACCGGGCGTAAGCCGCCACGCCCTTGAGATCGAAGTCAGGCGTCGCTCGCGCGAAATCAAAGCCGTCGCCGTTCCCCTGCCAGTCGCCGTCCCAGCCG
>DATLVT010000380.1:0-3446 GCA_035577105.1 Polyangia bacterium | reverse complement strand
GTAGAGGCACTGGTCCCGGTCCGACCAGACCGGCCCTTCGCCCAGCACGGAAGGCGGGACAGGCAGCCTTTGAATTGAGGGAGACATGGCGCGTCCGGTGTCGCCCAGCCAGCCGACACGCCCTTCCGATAACACAGGGGCGCGACGGGGAGCAAACGATCCGTTGGGCGCACCCTAGCGTCACCGGAGGCTCGCCCCCGCTAGGAGTTCCACAAGCGTGGCGGCCATCGGATCACGAACTCGTTTCGCCGATAACCGGAGCTGTATCGCAATTCTTCACAACTTCTCCAAAAGATAGCCGAAGGGTCACAGTCCCTGGAATCGCCGGAAGGAGACGAAACGTCAATGAGTTCTGACCCGGAAATATTGTCCCTGGTCGCGGCGCTGCGCCGCTTCCCGGGTCTGGACGAATGCCTTATTGGCTACGAAGGAAACGGGCAGTCTCGCGTTCTGGACTTTGGGACAAATCGGTCGTCACCAGCCCGATGTGTGGCTGTTGTGATCGAAGAGGTTGATGCCGATCCCTCGACGGGCGACGAGTTGGCGCAATTCGCCGGCTTGCCCGCAGGTCGTTCGGGGACACAGCCACAGCCCTCAATTATCTCCAACCGCAGCCGGGTGGCATCCGAACTCGTCGGCGCAGGTGTGAGTTGTTCCCTGACGGTCGTTTCCGCGGTGGGTGTCGCGGCAGGCGCCGCCGCCGAGATTCCGACCGTCGGCGCATCGACATTCCTTATTGTGGCAGCCTGGACCGGGTTGGCGACCGGTGGGGTGCAGTGCCTCAATGGCCTCGTGCGTGTCGGAGCCATCTTCTCGGCCCCTGACGACAACAGTCTTCAGCGCTGGGACTCAAACTTGTCCTATTCCATGGGGATTCTGCTGGTCGACGGGCTGGGAATTGCATCAGGGCTCGGGTCCTTACCATTTGCGGCACGAAATCTTTGGGCCACGTTGTCCCGCCAGCGCGGATTCATCGCGACGGGACTCAGCTTCAATTCTCTTCGAGCGATGAACCGATTGGAGCGCCTTCGTACTATCTCGGACGTATTCGAGGAAGCAGCCAAGACCTCCGAGGGTCGCGAGGCGCTGGTAAAGGCGGCGCGTGCTGCTGAGATCGGCTCTGCCACCATTCAAAGAACAACGGGCATTTCCGTGCGGCATGCTGAGACACTACGCAGTGTCATTTCTGATGAGACCGCTCGACGTATCGCCTCGTCATTGCGCGACGTTTTGGGAAGCATGGCCAGCGTCGGAGCGAGCGCCACCCCGGCTTCGCTCACCGGAAGTGCTAGCGGGTCAGTGAATTACATCATCAATCTGATCGACGCAGGTACACCAGGGCGGTAGGTGCTATCGGTTCGGTTACGTCACAAGGTGGAGACCTTCTGAGAAAGCGCCCCGAAAGCTGCGATCCCGAAGATCAGGCAAGGTACCCCGACCACAGCAAGCGGTACCAGGTCGACACCAATTCCGACAGCCAGCAGCACCGCACCGACTATAGAAACACAGAGAGCAGCCCGACGGGCGCCAGGTGAACCTCGGCGTTTGAACGACCTGGCCTTCCCGAAGGTACGAGTGAGCGCTGCCTGGAGTTCGACGCAATCAACTGCTCGGGCACTGAGCTTCCAGCTCTCATTTGTCCCGTAAAGGTGGGCAACGCCGCGGTCGAAGGTCCAATTGTTCACCTTGGCGGCGACTATCTCCGTTCGACCGTCCCCCACTTGAACCCGGCCATGCCCGACGTGGAGCTGGCGCTGACCCAGCGAGCGTCGAGCGGCGACGAAAACCGTTAACGCCGTCGCGAGGAGGGCGAACGCAGCAACGGTGACAGCATTGTTGTCTATGCGTCGAGCGACGATTGCCAGGATGGTGGCAACGGGCACCAACGTTTGCCCGAGCCGCCATCTGATGACGTCAACTCGTACGACGCGTGCGATCATGTCGTCAGAATCCCGGAGTCCCCACGGTATCATTCACGATGCGTCCCGACGCCTTACAACCGCATTGTTCCCGAAGATTCTCTGTCATTGTCGACCAGGAACTCCAAATTGTTTCCAGGATACATTCGCCTAAGCTACTTCATTGGGCCCTCCTCTGCCCGGCTGAGCCGCGGCCGCCGGATACATGCAGGCGGCGACAGGAAGCAGACGCGCCCCTTCAACCCGATCACCGCCGCCGACGTCATCTGTAACACGCGGGCGACGGTTGGCGGCCTGTCGGGTCCCCGATCGGGAACACCTTGGTCAGTTCACACTGGCGCTTGTTCGTTGTCGTCAGGGCAACTTGTTGATCCAGGCGTCGACGGCGGCGATCCCGGTCGGATCGACGATCTCGCTCCCCACTGGCGGCATCTGGCTCTTGTTGAAGGCGTCGCCACGCTCGGACATCAGTTCGTGCAGAGCGCTCATGGCGGGGTTCTTGGGCGTCACGCGCTTGGGCGTCTTGGCGACGGTGCCGTCCAGTGCGGCACCGGTCATGTGACCGGCGGCGCAGGTCGTGATTGGGCTGAACTTGCTGCCCGGCCATTGATCGCAGACCGTCGACAGATAGGCGCGGGTGCTGGGAACGTCGGCGATCTGATCCAGGTGGGTCCACAGGTCCATGTCTGATGAGGTCGAATAGACCTTGGAGTGGAGGTTGTGGCACATGCCGCAGTTGGCGTGCAGATAACCGAGCGCCGCCTTGTCGACGGCGGTGCCGGGCAGCGCATAACCCGCAGCCGCTGGCGGATCAGTCATCCACCCCATGCTGGCGATCATCGACAGATTGAGGCTGCCGGCGATGTTGTGCGACAGTTGCAAGGCCGAGAATCCCAGGGCGTTGTCCCACATCGACCCGTGGCAGGTGGAACATCCTTCCTGGGAAGGGATGTCGTGCTGGGTTCCAGAGGCGTTCATCTCGCCCTTGGGAACGGCGTCGGCGTCGCTCTTGTCGGCGCGCCACTTGAAAGCGACCATGAACCAATCGTTGAGGCCGTCGCCCATCTTCATCAGCAGGCGGGTCTCCACGCGGACATTGTCGCGCGTGAACTCCTTCCACAGCTTGAAGCCCTTGGGGTATTGCCAGAACTCCATGTCGCTGGTGTCGATCTTCTTGCCCGGCGGCAGATAAACCCAGCGACGCTTGGTGGCGGAGTCGCTCCACAGCGTGTATTGCGGCTGAAAGGCGTGCACACCCTCAGCCAAGGTTTCCTTGGAAATGTCTGCGTAAAGGCCTGTTTGGCTTAGCAGCGCAGGCTTGTTGGGATCGGCGGCGTCCCCGGCCTCGGACGCGTCAGTGATGTTCCCATCGCCGCCCCCGCTCGAGGCGTCGACTTTGCCGCCGGCTCCCCCGGCGGCGTCGACGATGATGCCACCGGTGCCAGCGCCGCCCGTGCCCGCGCCACCGGTGCCACTGCCACCGGTGCCACTGCCACCCGTGCCAATCCCGCCGGTGCCAGCGCCACC
>DATLVT010000379.1:0-11618 GCA_035577105.1 Polyangia bacterium | reverse complement strand
CATCGCCGTGGCGCTGGGGCGTCAGGGCGCCCGCGTGATCGTGAACTTCACGTCCAACGAGGGCGCCGCCAACGAGGCGGCGGCGGCCGTGGCGGCGGCGGGCGGAACGGCGACCATCAAGCGGTTCGACGTCTCGGACGTGGCGGCGGTCGATGCCGCCTTCAAGGAGATCGTCGCCGCCGAGGGCGGGCTGCACATCCTGGTCAACAACGCCGGCGTCGCGGTGAACACGCTGGTCCTGGGGGCGAAGGACGCCGACTGGAAGCGGGCCATCGACGTCAATTTGAACGGCACCTTTCATTGCACGCGCGCCGCCCTGCGTTCGCTGATGAAGGCGAAGGACAGCGGTCGCATCATCAACATCACGTCGATCACCGGCGAGATCGGTTCGGCCGGACAGGCGCCGTACGTGGCGGCCAAGGCCGGCGTCATCGGCCTGACCAAGACGCTGGCCCGCGAGTACGCCTCGCGCGGCGTGACCGCCAACGCGGTGTCTCCGGGTTACATCGACACCGAGATGACGGCCAGCGAGCTGCCGGAAGCGCGCCGTGTCGAGCTGCTGAAGTCCATTCCCCTTGGGCGTGTCGGTCGCCCGGAAGAGGTGGCAGCCGCGGTGAGCTATCTGGCCGGCCCCGGCGCCGCCTACGTCACCGGGCAAGTCTTGCGCGTCAACGGGGGACTTTTCATGTAAGGTACGCCGCCGGCGGCGCCCCGTGTCGCTGGGATTTGCAGCGTGAAGCTGCTGAGAGGACCAAAGCAATGGCCGACAACGTCGAAGAACGCGTTCGCAAGATCATCATTGAACAACTAGAGGTGGCACCCGACAAGGTGAAGCCAGAAGCGTCCTTCGCGGACGATCTGAAGGCGGACTCCCTGGCCGTGGTGGAGCTGGTCTTGGCCTTGGAAGAGGCTTTCAAGCTGGAAATCCCCGACGAGGACACCGAGAAAATCAAGACCGTGGGCGACGCGATCAACTACATCAAGTCGCACGCAAAGTAAGCCGCCCACTCAAGGGCAAGCGAAGGCAAGCAAGGGAGAAGAACGCCGATGGCAAGAAGGGTCGTTATAACGGGAGTCGGGCTTGTTACCCCGATTGCCATCGGAACCGAGGAGACTTGGCAGGGACTCCTCTCAGGCAAGTCGGGCATCGGGCCCATCACCCACTTCGATCACAGCGCGTTCGCCACCCACTTTGCCGGCGAGATCAAAGACTTCGATCCCACGCGCTGGATCAGCTCTCGCGACGCCAAGAACATCGATCCCTTCATCCAGTTCGCCGTGGCGGCGGCTTCGCTGGCCATGGAAGATTCGGGACTGAAGATCGAAGGCGAGTTCGCCGAGCGCGTCGGCTGCTTTGTGGGCGCCGGTCTCGGAGGCGTCACCACCATCGAGGCGGCCTGCCGCACGCTGGCCTCCAAGGGACCGCGCCACGGCATCTCGCCGTTTTTTGTCCCGATGATCATCGTCAACCTGGCGCCCGGCCAGATCTCGATCCGGTTCGGCGCCAAGGGGCCGAACCTCAGCCAGGTGTCGGCCTGCTCCACGGGCGCTCACGCCATCGGCGATGCCTTCCGGGTGATCCAGCGCGGCGACGCCGACGCCATGATCTGCGGGGGCACCGAGGCGACCGTCACGCCGCTGGGCGTGGGCGGGTTCAACAGCATGCGCGCGCTGTCGACGCGCAACGATGATCCGCAGAAGGCGTCGCGGCCGTTCGATCGTGATCGCGATGGCTTTGTCATCGCCGAAGGTTCGGGCGTGGTGATCATCGAAGAGCTGGAGCACGCCAAGAAACGCGGCGCCAAGATCTACGCCGAGATCACCGGCTATGGCGCCAACGCGGACGCCCACCACATCACGGCGCCGGCGCCCGAGGGCGAGGGGGCGCAGCGCTGCATGAAGCTGGCGATGAAGGACGCGCGGCTCTCGCCGGCGCAGATCGGGTACATCAACGCCCACGGGACGTCGACGAAGATGAACGACGCCAATGAGACCATCGCCATCAGGAAGGTCTTCGGTGATTCGGCTCGCAAGGTGATGGTCAGCTCGACCAAGTCGATGACCGGACACATGCTGGGCGCGGCGGGCGGGGTGGAGACCGCCGTGTGCGCGCTGGCCCTGGCCCGCGGGGTGATCCCGCCGACCATCAATTACACGACGCCCGATCCCGAGTGCGACCTCGACTACGTCCCCAACACCGCTCGCGAGGTCAAGATAGACCACGCCCTCACCAACAGCTTTGGCTTTGGTGGAACGAACGCGTGCTTGGTCCTCAGCCGGTTCGGCGTCTGATCGGGGACCCTCCGCCTACGTTCCGACGCCGCGTTATGATCAGCGCGTGCTCAGCCTGCTTCGGCGCTGAGCTGCGCTTCGGCTGCTAGCCAGTCTTCGACGTCGTGGCCTTCCTCGCGGCCGCGCGCCAGGTACAGCTGGTACGAACGCGCCGCGATCTCTTCGATGGTGGGGGAGCGCTTGGTGCTCGCCCCAGATTTCGTCCCCTGCAGGGAAGACGCCTTGACCGCCATCGGTGCTGAGGTCCTCCCCGTCTTTACCGTCTTACGCCCGACATTCCTCATGAACCGATGTATACGCCTGCTGCCGTCCGCTGCAAAAAAAAATTTGCCGCTATTCGGACAGGGCCATCGCGGTCTGCTGCTCTTCGCGCAACTCTTCCAGGATCGCGATGAGCAGCCGAGCCGCCAGCTCCGACGGCTTGGCGCAGGCTTCGGTCATGACTTCTGCGAGTGTGAAAGACCAATGACGATCGCGACTGGCCCATTCGATGAAGGCCCGCGGCGACTGCCATCGCGCCTTGGCTATCTCGTAAGCGCTCAACCGCCAGCGTTCGCCGTGGCTGTGCAACTCACCGTGCAGCTCGCGAATCAGTGACGAATAGTCGTGAGCAACTAACATTCCTCGACACCTCCATCAGCGCTGACCAACAGTCCCCATTTCCCCCACTGCCCATGCTCTCCGCTACGCTGTCGTGGCTAGGCTATGCCGAGCAAATACCGAAGTATCAAGTTGAGCATTACCGGCAGGTCACCGTCCACCGGATTCGTCTTTGAAAATGAGTCCTGTAATAGACCCAACAGGACACGTTTGGTTCGACGACCTGCGGTGCTGGGCGGCGACGACGCTAGCCGGCCATGGTCGCTTCGACGGCTTCCACGCTCTTCGGGATGGCCGCCGTCAAAACCTCGGCTCCGGTTTCCGTAACCAAAACGTCATCTTCGATGCGGATACCGCGGATGGACCGGAATCGTGAGAGACGCTCGGCGTCCAGGCGGCCGGCCGCTTTCTTCATTGCCACCGGGTCCTCAAGGATGGCCGGCACAAAGTAGAGGCCCGGTTCGATGGTCACGGCCATCCCGGCGGTCAGATCGCGGTCCAGCCGCAGAAAACGCAATCCCGGCTCTTGACCGCGGCTTCGACCCGTCTGGTATCCGGCGCGGTCGCCCAGATCCTCCATGTCGTGGACATCAAGCCCCAGCAGGTGCCCGACGCCGTGAGGGAACAGCAGGGCCAGAACGCCGTCGGCCACCAGTTCGATGGGATTTCCCCGCAAGATCCCCAGATCCACCAGGCCGCTGGCCAGCGCCTGGCTGGCCAGGATGTGAATGTTCCGATAGCGGGCCCCGGGAGCCACGGCGGCGATGGCCTGGCGTTGGGCCTCCAGGACCACGCTGTACAGTTCGCGCTGGGCCGTCGAGAACCGGCCGCTGACCGGCCAGGTGCGGGTCACGTCGCCGGCGAAGCCGCCCCGGCTTTCGGCGCCCACGTCGGCCAGCAACATGTCCCCGGCGCCGAGCAGGTTCTGGTGTGATTCGTTGTGCAGGATCTCGCCGTGAACGGTGACGATCGACGGATAGGCCACGGTCAGATCGTGACCGGTGATCTCCGCCTCCATCGCCGCGCGGATGGCCGACTCGCGCACACCGGGCCGGGTGGCGCACATGCCAGCGCGATGGGCGGCGGCGGTCACCTCGGCGGCGCTGCGCAGCTCGGCCAGGGCGGCGTCGTCGTGGCGCAGGCGAAGGTCGATGAGGGCGTCGGCCAGCGGGGCATCGAGGACGTCGATCACGCCGCGGCGGATCTCCCGTCCCAGCAACCGGCCTTGCTCGGCGCAGGTCTCCAGATCGGGCGCCGGCACGGTGGCCACGGCCCGTCCCCTGATGTTGGCCGGCAGCCGCGACAGGGCCCGCACCGGGCAGCCGGTGGCGGCGGCGATCTCCGCGAACGACGGCTGCGGTCCTCCCCACAAGGCATCGTCGGCGCCTGGTTCCGGCAGGTAAAGCGTGAAGCCGCCGCCGTCGAACAGGACCACGCCGCCCCGCAGGGGGAGACCGACGACGTAAAGAAAGTGGCTGCTGGCCCGGTAAGGATAGACGTTCGCCGCATAGTTGCGCGGACGGGCCGCGCCGGCGGCGATCAGGGCCGGGCGATTTCCCAGGCGCGCCGCCAGCGCGGCTCGCCGCCGTTCGAACGCGTCGCGATTGGCAACTTCGATGGCCATGGCGCCAGTATATGCGCGCCGCTGCCGCACGCGATTATCGCTTGCGCGGCGGCAGGGGCGGTGGGGGGCGAGCGGTCGCGCCGTCTTCAGGCCAGGCGTGCCGTGGATAGCGGCGGCCCAGCTCGCGCCGCAGCGGCGGATAGTGCTGACGCCAGAAGCTTTTCAGATCGCTGGTGACCTGGACGGCGCGCTGGTTGGGGGCCAGCAGGTGCAGGGTCAGCGGCACGCGGCCGTTGGCCACCGATGGGCCGGTCTGCATGCCAAAGAAATCCTGAAGCCGCGACGCGATCCAGGGCGGCTGTCCTGGCTCGTACGTCACGGAGACCTTTCGGCCGCCGGGAAGGACGATCGATTCGGGCGCCATGGTGGCCAGGGCGCGCTGGCCGGCGGTCGAGATCGACTGCTGGATCTGCGCCGCCAGACCAAGCGCGCGCAGATCGGCGAAGGTGGTGGCGCTGGCGCAGGCGGAGCGCAGGGCTTCCGCCAGCGCGGCGTCGTCGAGCGCGGGCAGGTCGACATCGGGTTCCACGCCGCGCAGAAAGGTCACGCGGGCCCGCAGCCGCGCCAGGGCGCCCGGCTGATCAAGCTGATCAGGACCGTACGCCAGGGCCGCCGCGGCCAGGACGGCCGCCGTCTCCGGGGAGGGTGGCGCCGGCGTGACGGTCTCATCGATGGCCAGCGCCTGATAGCTGATACGGCGGACGCGCATGACGCGCTCCGTGTTTGGATCGAACTGTAAATCGTCGCTCTCGTCGATCGAATCGCCGGCCAGATCAAGCAGCCAGTCGGGCTGGATACCCAGGCCGGTGCGCACCACCACGCGGCTGCCGGCGCGCGCCGCGGTCGCTGATTCCTCCGCGTCGACGGCCACGATCCATTCGGCGCTGGTTTGAAAGCCAAGGTCAGCCGCCCCGCCGCCGGCCAGGAGCACGGTGCGCTCGCCGGGCCGACGCCGGCGCGCCACGCGATCGGGGAAGGCGGTCAGCGTGGCCAGGGCCAGCTTGTCCTCCATCGCCGCCGCGGCCTTTTCACCGTCGGAGAAGGCCGCGGGGTTTTCACCCTCCGGCCCGCCGGGTCTGGCCAGCCCGCGCAGCTGGCGCCGGGCCCGTTCCACGGTGTCGACCGCGCGAGGATCCAGTTCCAGGCCGCGCAGGCGGTCTCGCGAAAAGTCGGCGCGCCGCGCCTGGCGAAACTGCTCGGCGAGATCCAGGAGATCGACTCCGCGGCCGTCCAGGTCATTCGTCACCGCGCTGCCGCGGGCGCCGCCGCTCCCTGACCCGCCGAAGCTGGCGCGCCCGCGCTGCCGGATGTCGCGCTCGCCGATCAGGGCGGCCATCGTGCAGGCGGCGTCGGTGGCGGCCCCGTCCTCGCCCGCGCACACCAGCCGGGCCAGGCGCGGGTGAACCGGAAAACGCAGCATGCGCCGACCGAGCGCGGTCAGGGCACCGCCGCGGTCGATCGCCCCCAGTCGCCGCAGCAGCAGCTCGGCGGCGGCCAGCGCGGCGGCGGGCGGCGCTTCGAACCAGGGAAAGCCCGCCAGGTCGCTGACGCCCAGCGCGTGCAGGGCCAGCACGGCGTCGGCCAGGTCGGCGCGGGCGATCTCGGGCAGCTCGTATCGCCGGCGCGTCTCGAAGTCGTGACGGGTGTAAAGGCGCAGCGCGCGTCCGGGACGCGTGCGTCCGGCGCGCCCCGCCCGCTGGATGGCCGAGGCCTGGCTGATCTTGGCCAGCGCCAGCGTGGGCAGCCCGGTCCACGGCGAATGGGCAGCGACGCGCGCCAGCCCGGCGTCGACGACGGCGACGACGCCGTCGATGGTCACCGACGTCTCAGCGACGTTGGTGGCCAGGATGATCTTGCGTTGCTGGGCGGGCCTGACCGCGCGGTCCTGTTCTGCCAGTGACATCTCGCCGTGTAGAGGGAGAATCAAGAACGACGAAAGGCCGGCCTGGTCTCGAAGGGCCTCCTGGGTTCGCCGGATCTCGCCGGCGCCGGGCAGAAAGACCAGCAGGTCACCGTCGGGGATCTCGCGGACCGTTCGCCGCACCGCCGATGCAACCTGGATGGCGACCGGGCGATCATCGGGTTCGGGAAGGTGCTCGATGGCGACGTCGAAACGACGTCCCTCGCTGCGAAACGAGGGGCAGTCGTCCAGATAGGCCCGCACAGGTTCGGCGTCCAGCGTCGCCGACATCACCGCCAGCTTCAGATCGGGGCGCGTCGTCTGCTGCAGCCGGCGCAACAGCGGCAACGCCAGATCGGTGGCCAGGTGCCGTTCGTGAAATTCGTCCAGCAGCACCGCCGAGACCCCGGTCAGCGTCGGGTCGGCCAGGAGGCGTCGGGTAAGGATGCCTTCCGTGACAAAGCGCAGGCGTGTTCTTGCGCTGCCGACGTCTTCGAAGCGTACGGTGTAGCCTACCGTCCCACCTGGCGCCTGGGACATCTCCTCCGCCACCCGAAAGGCGGCCAGCCGCGCGGCCAGGCGGCGCGGCTGCAGCACCAGGATCTCGCCGTTTTTGGCCAGTCCACCGTCGAGGAGCGCCGGCGGCACGCGCGTGGTCTTTCCTGCGCCGGGCGGCGCTTCGATCACCACGGCGGGTGTGTTTTGGAGAGCCTTCACCACATCGGGCAGCAAAGGATCGATCGGCAATGCGTTCATGCGGACTGTCGCGAAGATGTTGGGCGTACTAACATAATGGGTCAATGATCCGCTGCCCGACCTGTGGCAAGCGCCTCCGCGACGGACAGCCCGTCTGTCCCGCGCACGGAGCGGCGCCGCCACCGCCGCCCCCAGCCGAGGGAGAGGCTCCGCCGGTTGTCCCGCCGCCCGAGCTTTCCGGGTATGAGACCAGGAGGTTGCTGGGGCAGGGGGGCTTTGGCGCTGTCTTCGAAGCAGTGCGCGCGTCCGACGGCGCGTCGGTGGCCATCAAGGTGGCGCGCGCCGATCAGGCGTCGGCCAGCGAGCGCTTGATCCTGGAAGCCGAGGTGCTGTCGACGATCGGTCCGCCGCACGTCCCCGCGGTGTTCAGCAGCGGACACTTTCCCGACGGGGCGGCGTACGTGGTGATGGAGTTCATCAAGGCATCGATCATGGCCGACCGGTTGGCCGCCCTGGACGAACCGATGTCCCTGGCGGAATTTGGCCGTGCGGCGCTGCCCATCCTGGACATCATCGAGGTCGTCCACAAGCACAGCTTCGTTCACTGTGACCTGAAGCCGGAGAACGTGTTCGTCGACGACGCCATCGGGGTCAAGCTGTTCGATTTCGGTCTGGTGCGCCGGCAGGGCAACAGCTCCCACGAATCAACGCGCGAGGAGGCGCCGGCGGGAACGGCGGAGTACATGTCGCCCGAACAGTGCGAGGGGCGCGTCGATCTGGACGCGCGCAGCGACCTGTACGCGCTGGCGGTGATCTTCTACGAGATGCTGGCCGGCGTGCCCCCGTTCTTTGGCAACCCGGCCGAGGTGCAGCAGAGCCACCGCAGCCGGCGTCCCGCGTCCCTGGCGCGCAAGGCGACCATCCCCGCCGCGCTGGATTCGGCGATCATGCGCGGCCTGGCCAAGGATCGTGAGCGCCGCTTCGCCACCGTCGCCGCGTTCAAAGAGGCGGTGAAGCAGGGACTGGCCGCGGCCATGCCCGCGCCGGTGACGACGTTGATCAGTGGCGGCGCGGTCGGCGTCGATGCGGCGGGCGATACAAACGTGTCGCTCCCCTCGGCCGGCGCCGTCGCCGCGACGCTGCCGACCAAGGCCGCCGTCAAGCCGGCGGCGGCGGCGCCGGCCCGCGAGCGGCGGCCGGTGGCGCTGGTCTTCTTCGAAGGCGGCAGCAACGTCGCGGCGGTGCGGGAGGCGCTGACGTCAGTGGGCGCTCACCTGGCCCACACCGCCGGCACCCAGTTCGTGGCCGCCTTCGGGCACGAGGTCGGCGACAACCCGACCCGCAGCGCGGCCGCCGCCGCCGAGATGTTCATCGCCCGCGACCTGTGCAAGCGGGCGCTGGTCGATCTGGCGTCGGTGTCGATCCAGCCGCGGCCAGATGGAACGCGCCGCTTTCAAAGCCCGCTGTTCACGCGCAAGGAGCAGTACCCGTCGGCCACCGACCCGGAGGGCGTCTTGCTGTCGGCCGCCGCCGCCGAGGTGCTGCCGGACGTGCCCGTCGATCCCGTCCCCGGCCGGACCGGGATCGTCCGGCGGCGGCCCGAGGCCCAGGCTTCCGAGCGGACGGCCACCCGGGTGACCATGGGCCCGCCCCTCATCGGGCGCGACGAGCTGCTGCGGACGTTGCTGGAGGCGGCCCGCGAGGCGACCGGCATGGCCCGGCCCACCATCACCACGCTGATCGGCGAGGCCGGCTATGGCAAGACCCAGCTGGCCCAGTCGCTAGTGCAGAACCTGGAGGCCATCCCACGCCTGGGGACGCTGTTCATCCGCGCCAAGGAGGCGCTGGGCGGTGCCAGCGATCAGACGATGCGGGAAATCTTCGCGCGCGCCTTGCAGCTGCCGACGGTGGCGCCCGCCGATCTGGGCCGCGGCCTGCTGGGCGAGCGGCTCGGCCAGGAAATTGCCCGCGAGGTCTGGGGTGGCGTGGCGGTGGCCATGGGCTGGGCGCCGCCCGAGCATCCCGAGCTGAGACTGCTGGCTGCTGCGCCCGGCGCCTTGCGTTCGGCGGCGGCGCGCGCGGCCGGCGAGAGTTTGCGTCTGCTGGCGCGCAAGCATCCGGTGGCCCTGGTGGTGGACGATGCGCAGTTCGTCGACGAGGTGGCGCTGGACGCGCTGGAGTACGCGTCGCTGCAGGAGGCGGCCTGCCCGATCTGGATCTGCGTGGTCGCTCGTCCCGGGTTCGGGCGCGGCCGCACGGCCTGGGCGTCGCGCGCGGCGCGCCGGCAGGAGCTGGCGTTGCCGGCCCTGGAGCCGGCGGCAGCCGCCGAGCTGGCCCGGCGGCTGCTGTCGCCCGCAGAGAACGTCCCGGCCACGGCGCTGGAGCGGCTGGCCGAGCGAACGCAAGGCATCCCGCTGCTGCTGGCCGAGCTGGTGCGCGGGCTGAAGCGCGACGGCCTGGTCCGTCGGTCGGAGAAGGGGACGTCCTGGTATCTGGCCACCGATGAGCTTGATCGTCTGCCCGACCTGCCGCTGGTGCAGTGGCTGGCCAGCCGCGAAACCGAATCGCTGCCGCCCGATCTGCTGGCGCACGCGCGGCTGGCGTCGCTGCTGGGGGCGGAGTTCAGCGCCGACGATCTGGAAGGCGTGCTGCAAGAGCTGGAACGGGCGGGGGTTCCGACCGACGCCCAGCTGGACGCCAGCGTGGGCCTGCGCCGGCTGACGGAGACGGGAATCCTGGTGCGACACCGGCGCGGGCGGGTCGGCTTTCGTCATTCGTTGCTGCGCGACGCCGTCTATCAGGGCCTGGCCGCCGGTCACCGCGACGCCATCCATCGCGCGGCGTACGGGTACTACCTGCGCCAGCAGACACCCGACGACGAACGGCTGCCCCAGATGGCCTTTCACGCCGCGCGCAGCGGTTTGAAGGAAGAGGCGGGACGCCTGTATCTGGATCTGGCCGAGCGGGCCCTGGCCCGACACAAGTACCTGGACGCCGAGATGCTGTATCGAGACGCCCTGGGAAACCTGCCGGCGACGGACGATCGCCGCCAGATCAGCGCCAGCAAGGGGCTGGGGCTGATGCGCTTTCGCCTTGGCCGCTATGAAGACTCCGTCAAGGATTTCGTGGCGGCGCGAACGCTGGCCCAGAAGGCGGGCGTGCGTCCGGCGGAGATCGAGATCCTGCTGGATCAAGCTGTGGTGCTGGACTGGACGCAGGAGTGGCCGCAGTCGGCGGCGCTGGTCGAGGAGGCCGACCAGCTGGCCACCGGCGCGCTGCGGACGCCGGCCGTCGAGGCCCGACTGCTGTTCGGCAAGGGGCGGTCGCTGCATCGCATGGAACGCATTCAAGAGGCCGAGTCATTCCTGGAGCGCGCCGAGGCGGTGTCCGAAAAGCTGGGCGACGAAGGATACGAATCACATACGCAGAGCCTGTCGCTGCTGGCCTGGGGATTCGCGGCGCTGGGGCATTTCGAGCAGTCGGAGCGCTCGTTCGAACGCGTGCTGGGCGTCTTCGCCGAGCACGGCGACATGATCAACCTGGCGGGCGCGCTGGGGAACCGCTGCCTGCTGTGGCTGCTGACCAACAACACCGAACGGCTGCTGAACGATTACAAGCGGTCGATCACCATCGCCCGCGAAAACGGGTTTCCCCTGCTGGAGTCGGGGGCGCAAAAGGATCTGGGCGAGGTCTATTACCTGCTGGGGCGGATCGAAGAGGCGGAGCCCCACGTCCATCGATCCATGGAGATGTGCACGCAGATCCTGGGTCCCAGCGCCCGGCCGGTGTCGATCGCCGAGATGCTGTTCGCGCGCCTGGCCCTTTACCGGGGCGATCTGGAGACGGCGCGCGCGGCGGTGTCGCGGGTGCTGGGTCGCGAGGAGGCGGCCATCGCCGCGGGCCGCTCGGAAAATCAGCTGAGCCGGGCCGAACGCTTGCTGCTGACCATGGTCGAGCTGGCGGTGCGAGGCGCGCCCGACGAGGATTGGGACCAGCTGCTCTCGAGCACCCGGGAGATCAACATGCAACCGCAGGACCTGGTGGAGATCCTGGAGATGAAGGGGCTGTCCGCCCTGCGCGGCGGCCGCTATCAGACCGCCGTTCGTTACCTGCAGCAGGCCTACGAAGAAGGCGAGAAGAGCGCGCGGCTGCTGGTGGAACGTCTGCGCGGGGATCTGGATCTGGCCCGCACCAAAGCGGCCTCGTGACCGGATCCGCTATATTCGGCGCGTGCCTCCCTCTGGTGATTCGCCTGATGAGTCTGCTGTTGTTCGCGACGGCGCTGCCGTCATCAGCGACGGCGCTGCCGTCGTGGTCAGCGACCTGACGTTCGTCTATCCCGGCGCGACGCAGCCGGTGTTCTCCCGGCTTTCGTTGCGGCTGCCGGCGGGGGCTCGCTGCCTCTTGCTGGGAGCGAACGGGACCGGCAAGAGCACGCTGCTGCGCCTCATCGCGGGACGCCACATGATCGCCCACGAGGTGATTCGCGTGCTGGGCCGCCCGGCG
>DATLVT010000378.1:0-3938 GCA_035577105.1 Polyangia bacterium | reverse complement strand
TGTCGTCGGCTAGGACAGCGACGCAGGCTGCCTTTGGGGCCATGATGGCGTGCGCATTTGCGGCGTGCACCGTGGACCGCTCCGGCCTGGAGACCGACGCCGGGACGCCAGCGACGGCGGGTCGCAGCGACGTCAGCCAGGACGCCCCGGCGCTGGACGACGCTGATGCCGGATCTCCCCCGGTGACGCCGGACAGCGGGGTCAGGGACGACAGCGACGACACCGCGGAGACCGCGGACAACGAGGTCGGCGCCGGCGACAGCGACGGCGGCAGCGACGGCGCAGACAACACCGACAGCGGCGATGCCGGCGGGGCGGATATCCCGGCGACGTTGGACGCCAGCGCCGACGGAACCGACCTGGGCGCCGCCGATGCAGCCCCGCCCGTCAGCGTGTTCGGGTGCGCGGACGGCGCCCGCGAAGGATTGATCGAGCTCGCCAGTTACCCGGCCATCGCCGCCTGCGCCGGCGGGTGGCAGGTGCCGGGGTTGCTCTCGAACGCCGCCCGCACGCCCGCGTGCGCGCGCGCTGGCGGCAACCAGGGGGCGCGGCCCCAGGGCCAGGGCTGCTCCTCCGCTGATCTGTGCGCCGCCGGCTGGCACGTCTGCGAAAATGCGGCCGAGGTGGCGAACAAGGGCGGCCGGTGCGCCGACGCCACCGCTCCCGCGAACGGCCGCAAGGTCTTCTATGCCACGCGCCAGTCGGGGGACGACGGCTGCGCCAGCGCCAATACAGAGCTCGGCAACAACGGCGACAACCTGGTCCACGGCTGCGGCACCTTCGGGGTGACCGCGTCACGCGGTTGCGCCCCCCTGAACACAAGCCTGCACGACGACAGTTGCAGCGCCAACCCGCCCTGGCAATGCCGCGGCGGCAACAACAACGTTCACGAGATCTCCGTCGTCACCAAACCCGGCTCCGCCCTGGGCGGCGTGCTGTGCTGCAGGGACTGACCACCGGTCCGGTACGTTTTTTCAGTGAAGATACCCCGCGGTGTTCGTTTGGTCCCCCGTGGACAACCAAACCGTCAGGGTTCGACCGACCCGCAGCCTGCCCTTGCTTTTCGCCCTCGTCGCCACCGGCGGCTGTCGCGACGATGCGCCCGGCGCTGGTTCCGAAATTGCGACCGTTTCCCAGGCCGTGACAGCGTCAGGCGCTGGGCCGGCGTTCGTGGACATCACCTGGATGTCGATCAGCAATATTTACTACCAGCTGGGTCCACTGAAGATCCTCACCGACGGCTACGTCACCCGCATCCCCGCCAGCGAATTTTTCGGTGGTGGCGGCGGCCTGGCCCATACCCACGACGCCTTCAAGCCGGATACGCCGCTGGTGGCGCGGGTGCGCGATGCCCTGGGCGGCGCGACCGCGGTCAATCTTCTGCTGACCGGCCACAGTCACTTTGACCATTCGTTCGACACGGCGACCTGGTCCAGCATGACCGGTGCGCCGATCTTCGGCTCGAAGACCACCTGCTATCAGGTCCTGGCCCAGAACATCCCCGCCGAGCGCTGCACGCCGATTTTCGGAGGCGAGAAGATCGCCCTGTCCGACGGTGTCACCGTGCGGGTCGTTCGATGGAACCACAGCGGCGATTCCTCCAGCAATCCGGAGCAGCACAACCCCGTCGAGCTTCAGGGGGTTCCGACTCTCGATCCGGTGACGGGGGGCCTGCATGCCGGCGTCGCCGAGGACTTTCCCAACGGCGGCGGCGCACGCGGATTTCTGTTCACCATCGACGGACCGCAGGGCCCCTTCAGCTGGTTCTATCAGAACACCGCCAGTCCGACCGACCTCACCGTCCCCATCGTGCTGGACGGGGTCAACTATGGCGCCCCGCTGGACAACCTCCGGGCAGCGATGAGCGACGCCGGCCTCACGTCGGTCGATCTGTGGATCGGCACCGGGGGAAAAGCGGTCGCGCAGCTGGTTGTCCCGGTGATCAAGCCCAAAGCGTACCTCCCGGTGCACTGGGATGGCCTGTCGGGCGCCTTCCTGGCCGGCACACCCAGCGCGTTCTCCGACTCCACGCTGGAGTCTTACCTCACCCAGGTGAGCGTGAAGTTGATCCGCCCCCGCCAGTACATGGACAAGTGGCGACTGGACGTCAGCGGCGTCGTTGCGATCGACAACACCGCGATCAAGCAGGTGCTCGGTTTTTCGCCTCAGTCCCTGTGGCGTGAGGCGGAGAGCGCCGGCCTGACGGCGCCCATGCAGATCGCCAGCGACAGCGGCGCCGTGGGCGGCAAGTACGTCACGGTGGCGCCGGGAAACAACAGCATGACCGCGGCGCCGGCCACGGGGCGGGCCACGTTCCCGTTCACGCTGGCCGCGGCGGGGACCTTCAAGATCTGGGGAAGGGTGATCGCGCCGACCACCAGCGACGATTCGTTCTGGCTGATCGTGGACGGCGGCACCCCGATCATGTGGAACGACATCACCCCCGGGTCGACCTGGCACTGGGCGGCGGCCCGGGATTCAGGTCATTCGAACCAGCTGATCCAGCTGGGCCTGGCCGCCGGTGACCACACCTTGCAGATCGCCTACCGCGAGGACGGCGCCAAGCTGGATCGATTGTTGATCACCAGCGACAGCACCCTCACGCCGTCAGGCACCGGGGCCCCTGCCCCGCCGCCGCAATAAGATCGGGCACGCGCCGCCACCGCGTGGGCGCTCCGCGGCTCACGCGCGAGCGAACCGCTGGACGAACGCCAGCGCCTTGCCGGCCACCTCGCGCCAGCCGCTGTCGATCGTCAGGGCGTGTCCGCGGCCGGGGATCTCGACGATCTCCGTGACGCCGGGGTTCTTCTCCTGTTGCTGGAATGAGGCGTCCGCGATGGCCCAGGGCACCGTGTGGTCCTTCTCGCCCGAGATGATCAGCAGCGGGCCGCGCTCCGGGTTCCTGGTGTCGACCTTTGCCTCCGTCCACGGGTTCAGGTTGGCGGTAGCCGCCTGGAACAGGGGCGCCCCCGAGGCTGGCACGGCGAAGGTGGCGTAAAGCTGCTTGGCCTCGTCCTCGCTGACGGCGTTGGCGAAGGCAAAACGGAACTGCTCCTCCGTGAGAGGGATGGCGCGATTGCGGTTGGCCGGGTTGCCCAGCACCGGCCACGCCGATTTCAGCGCCGAGAACGGCAGCGGCAGCACGCCGCGGAACGGAGCGGGAGCGATGGCCACCGTGGCCGCCGACAGGCCACGCCCGGCCAGGATCTGCGCCAGCAGGCCGCCGAACGAATGTCCGATGATGACGGGCTTCTTGTTCAGCTTGCGAATGATCTCGACGAAGTGATCCGCCACCTGCCCGACCGTCTTGTGAGCCATCACCTCGGGATGCGCGTTCGCCTCGGCGACGGTCTCCGGATCGTCGGGCCACCCGGGCGTCAGCGCGGTGAAGCCCGCCTCCTGGAACAGGGCCGCCCAGCGGTCCCAGCTGCTGGGCAACAGCCACAGTCCGTGCACGAACACCACGGGCGCTCGTCCCGTGGCGTTGGCCAGCGCGACCTGCTGCGCCTCGTGCTCGGTGATCGTCGCCGGCCTGTTCGCTGATGCATCCGACGTCTCTTTCGCCATCGTCGTCCTCCCCCGCGGTGCTGGACACCGCCCACATGCGCTGGCGCGAGTATGTCGCAGCAACCAGGGGACGCAAGACCATGACGCCCCTGAGATCGCCGCCTCCGGACGGACGCCGCGGTCAGCGCACGGAGCGGGCCGCGGGCGACGCGTTCTTCATCACTTGAACACCCTGGGCGCCGATGGTGAACTCGTGCGGCAGGATGTCGTGGGCGGTGGCGCGCGCCTTCGACACCGTCAGCATCCGTTTTCCGGCCACCAGGTTCAGCGAGATGATGGCGTCCGACATGACGCTGAGGCGACCGCCGATCGTCACGGACTGTTGCAGCTCCTTCGATTCCAGCGTCATGAACGTGCTGATCCCGCTGACG
>DATLVT010000377.1:0-12240 GCA_035577105.1 Polyangia bacterium | reverse complement strand
CGTGTCTTTCCTTTCGCCACCAGATCGCCGAGCTCCGTCGGGGAGATGCGGCGGCCGGCGACCTGAAACCAGACCACGAAGGTGCAGCCCTGGCGCCAGCGCGAGCAGCCCCACCCGCGGTTGCCCGCAACCAGCGTCCCTTCGCGGCAGCGCGGACAGGGAAGCGGCGCTTCCGTCGCGGCGCCAGCCGGCGACCCGGAGGGCGCAGCGACGGCCACCGGGGACGTCGCTGTCACGGTCGCGGTCGCTGGCTTTGTCGCCACCGCGCCGGCTGCCACCGGACGGGCCCGGATGGCCGTCACCACGTCGCGGACGTACGCAGCGATGTCGTTCATGAAGGTGGCGCGGGTCTCTTCGCCGCGCGCCACGCGAGCCAGGCGCGCCTCCCACTGGCCGGTCAGCTCCGGTGATGCCAGGCTGGCCACCGGCAATTTGTTGATCAGCGTCGCCCCCAGCGCCGTCGCCTTCAGCAGCTTGCCCTCGCGCACCACGAAGGCGCGGCGGATCAGGGTCTCGATGGTGGCGGCGCGCGTGGCCGGTGTTCCCAGGCCAAAGTCGCGCATGGCGGCGCGCAGGGTCTCGTCGGCGATGTCGCGCCCGGCGTATTCCATCGCGCTCAGCAGCGTCGCCTCGGTGTGCGGCGGCGGCGGGCGGGTCTGCTTGGCCACCGGCTCGAACTTGCCGTCCAGGCGCTGTCCTTCGCGCAGCAGGGGCAGCGACGGTCCCGCCTGGGCGTCAGCGTCGGCCTCGGCGTCGCCGCCCTTGGCGCGCCCCTTCTGGCCGCCGGCGCCGGCGCCGGGCGGGCGCGCCTCGCCGATCTGCGCCACCGCCTGCCAGCCCGCCACCAGCCTGACCCGGCCGCGCGCGAAAAAGCGATCGGGCGGCGGCGGCAGCGCGGCCAGCGAAGTCTCGTCGGCGGTTGCGCCCTCGCCGGGCAGCGCGGGCGGCGTGGCGTCGGGCGGGGTGGCGCCGACGCGCACGACGACGTCGGTCAGGGCGAACTCGGCGTCCGGGTGAAAGGCGCCCAGGAACCGCCGCACCACCAGATCGAAGACGCGCCCTTCGTCGGTCGACAGCTCCGCCAGCCGCACGGCCTTGCCGGTGGGGATGATGGCGTGGTGATCGTGAACCTTGGCGTCGTCGAAGATCCGCCGCGAGCGCGCCGGCGGTTTCGCCAGCAGCGGCTGCGCGAACGGCGCGTAGACGGGCAGGGCGGCCAGCGACGTGAAGATCTTGGGCAGCTCGGCGGCCATGTCACCCGACAGATGGCGCGCGTCCGTGCGGGGGTAGCTGAGCACCTTGTGTCGCTCGTACAGCGCCTGCGCCGCCGCCAGCGTGGCCGTGGCGCTGAGGCCGAAGCGCCGGTTGGCGGTCCGTTGCAACGACGTCAGGTCGAACAGCAGCGGCGGCGGTTCGCGCGACTGGCGCTGGCGCAAACGCTCGACCACCGGTCCCCCCGGATCAGCGGCCGCGGCGCTGGCGCCGGCCCGCGCCAGCAGATCATCGGCCAGCGGGCGGGCGTCCAGGCGATGCCCGATGGTCTTTCCGCCCGGCAGCGGCATGCCCCAGGTGGCGGCAAAGCTGCCGGGCGCGTCCGCCGACGGCTGGGCGGCGACTGTGGTGAACGTGCCACGCACCTCCCAGTAGTCGCGCGGCCGAAACTGCCGGATCTCTTCGTCGCGCCTGACCACGATGGCCAGCGTCGGCGTCTGCACCCGGCCGATCGAGAACAGCGGCGCGTCCGACGTCTGCCGCCCCTGCCGACCGCGCCCGCCTCGTGGCGCCGCAGGGCGCGGCGTCGGACGCGACGGCGGCGGCCCGCCTGTGCGTGACGACACCGTGACCGCGCGCGTGGCGTTCATCCCCACCAGCCAGTCGGCCTCTGACCGGCTGCGGGCCGCGTCGGCCAGCGGGTCGTAGGCGGCGCCCGGGCGCAGCGCCGCGAAGCCGGCGCGGATCGCCTCGTCGGTCAGCGACGAGATCCACAGGCGCCGCACCGGCAGGCGGCTGCCGGCCAGCTCGTACACGTAACGAAAGATCAGCTCGCCCTCGCGGCCGGCGTCGCAGGCGTTCACCACCTCGGTGAAGCGCCGGTCGCGCAGCAGGCCGGTCACCGCGTGCAGCTGATCGCGCGTGCCGGCCACTGGCCGCAGCTTGAACGCCGCCGGGAGCATCGGCAGGGTGTCCAGGCGCCACGGCTTCCAGCGGCCGTCGTAGGCAGCCGGTTCTTCCAGTTCGACCAGGTGGCCGATGCACCAGGTGATCACCCGATCCGTTCCCTCGATGGCGCTGCGGCCGGTGCCGCGCACACCCAGGACGCGGGCCAGATCCCGCCCCACGGAAGGTTTCTCAGCGACGATCAACTGCACGGCGTCCCCAGCTTACCGGTTTATCGGGCGGCCGCGCCGCCGGGTGCGCCGAAAGGCGAGAACCCTGTGACGAATCATGGCGGCGACTATACTCGCGGGGACGCGCCCGGAACGCGTCCACCGTCGTGACTGCCTCACCGTCGATTCATACGGCTCCTGAACCGGAGGCCGGCCTGAAGCCCTGGCTGGCCTTCTCGGCGTGCGGCGGGATCTGGGGCAGCACGTTCCTGGTGATCAGCATCGGCAACGACGCGTTGATGCCGGTCTGGGCGGCGACGCTGCGCCTGGTGCTGGCGACCTTGCTGCTGGGCGGCTGGACGCTGCTGCGTGGTTATCCGCTGCCGCGCGGCCCGGCCTTGCGCGCGGCGATCGGCTACGGCGTCTGCCAGTTCGGGATCAATTTCCCCCTGCTTTACTGGAGCGAAAAACAGATCCCCTCCGGACTGTCCGCTGTCTTTTACGCCACCATCCCGCTGTCCAGCGCGTTCATGACCCGCGCCTTCGGCATGGAACGGCTGACCGCGCCCAAGCTGATCGGCGCGCTGACCGCGTTCGCCGGCGTGGCGGTGCTGTTCTCCAGCAGCTTCCGGGGACACGTCTCCCCCACGGGGCTGGCCACCGTCTTCACGGCCGCCACCGTGGCCGGCCTGGGCACCGTGCTGCTGAAACGCGGGCCGCGCCAGAACCCGATCATCGCCAACGCCGTAGGCTGCCTGGTGGGCGCGGTGATGGCGGCCATCATCAGCGCCGCCATCGGGGAATCACACCAGCTGCCGTCGACCTTCGGCGCTGCCTGGCCGCTGGTCTACCTGACGGTGGCCGGTTCGCTGGGCGCGTTCGTGATCATGTCGTGGCTGGTGAACCGCTGGTCGGTCACCCGCACCAGCTATGTCACCGTCATCGTGCCGGTCATCGCCCTCGGGCTGGGCAGCGTCGTCCGACACGAGGCGCTGACGATGGAGAGCCTGGCGGGCACGGCCCTGGTGCTGGTGGGCCTGCTGGTCGGCATGCGCGGAGGGCATCGATGAACAACGACGGCGACGGCGGGGACAAGGGAACGCCGCCCAGACGAGGCTTGCGGCGCAATCTGTCGGCCACCGGCGACAGCGGACTGGCGCTTTATCTGCGGCGCCTATTCGCCCGCTCGATGGGCTATTCGCTGGAGCTCCTCGACCGGCCCATCGTCGGCATCGCCCAGTCCGCCAGCGGGTTCAACAGCTGTCACCGGTTGATGCCGGAGCTGGTCGAGGCGGTCAAGCGGGGCGTGCTGGCGGCGGGCGGTCTGCCCCTCGATTTCCCGACCATCTCGCTGGGCGAGCTGTTCCTGAGCCCGACCAGCCTGATGTTCCGCAACCTCATGTCGATGGACGTCGAGGAGATGATCCGTGCCCAGCCCATGGACGCCGTGGTGCTGATCGGCGGCTGCGACAAGACGGTGCCGGCGCAGCTGATGGGCGCGCTGTCGGCGGATCTGCCCGCCGTGCAGCTGGTGACCGGGCCGATGCTGGCCATGCCGTTTCACGGCGAACGCCTGGGCGCCTGCACCGACTGCCGCCGCTTCTGGGCGTTGCATCGCAGCGGCGCCGTCGACGCCGCCGGCATCGACGAGATCGAAGGCCAGCTGGCCACCACCGCCGGCACCTGCGCGGTGATGGGCACGGCCAGCACCATGGCCTGTCTATCCGAGGCGCTGGGCATGAGCCTGCCCGACACCGCCACCATCCCCGCCGTCCACGCCGATCGCCTGCGCGCCGCCGAGGCCAGCGGCCGCCGCGCCGTGCAGTTGATCGGCACCGTGGGATTGCGCCCCAGCGACATCATCACGCCCGCCTCCGTCGAGAACGCGCTGCGCGTCCTGCTGGCCATCGGCGGCTCGACCAACGCCGTTCTGCACCTGACGGCGGTGGCCGGCCGGCGCGGCATCCCGCTGTCGTTGCAACGCCTCAACCAGCTCAGCGACGACACGCCGGTGCTGGTCAACCTCAAGCCGACCGGCGACCACTACATGCAGGACCTGCACGCCGCCGGCGGCCTGACGGCCGTGCTGTGGGAGCTGCGCGCGCAGTTGAACCTCGATTGTCCGACGGTCAGCGGGCAGACGCTGGGCGCGCGCCTGCAGCGGCCGCCCGCCTTCGTCGATCGCGCCGTCATTCGCCCGCGCGAAAACCCGATCGATCCGGTGGGCGGCCTGGTGGCGCTGTTCGGGAATCTGGCGCCGCGCGGGGCGCTGCTCAAACGGTCGGCGGCCG
This sequence comes from Polyangia bacterium, assembly GCA_035577105.1. GTDB lineage: Bacteria > Myxococcota_A > Polyangia > Fen-1088 > Fen-1088 > DATKEU01. Next base: position 7,622 of record DATLVT010000377.1, on the reverse strand, counting down.
ATCCGGCGTTGTTCGAACGCCAGGGCAGGGCGGTGGTGTTCGAATCGCCGGACGATCTGATGGCGCGCATCGACGATCCGGCGCTGGACGTCGGCAAGGACGATTTCCTGGTGCTCAAGCACGCCGGGCCCACAAGCGCCGCCGCCATGCCCGAGGCCGGGTACCTGCCCATCCCGAAAAAGCTGGCCCAGGCCGGCGTCACCGACATGGTCCGTATCTCCGACGCGCGCATGAGCGGCACGGCTTACGGCACTGTGGTGCTGCACGTGACCCCCGACGCCGCGTCGGGCGGACCGCTGGCCCTGGTGCGCTCCGGTGATCGGGTGCGCCTGTCGGTGCAGGGGCGCGCCCTGGAGCTGCTGGTGGACGACGCCGAGCTGCAGCGCCGTCGCGCCACGCTGCCGCCGCCCCCACGGGCGGCGCGCGGTTACGCCCGGCTGTACGCCGACCAGATCACGCAGGCTGATCTGGGATGCGACTTTGAATTCCTGCGCTGGCAGGAAGAGCCGTGACGGACAGCGCGGACGCGCGGACGCGGTTCGCGATCAGACTTCGATGGCGCCGCAGCTGGAGGTGACCAGGCCGGGGCCGGCGCCCGCGCTGGCGACGTTGGTGCCCACGGCGCGCAGCACGCTCAGCAGGACTGTGCTGCAGCTCTCGTCGCCGCTCGGCGAGCGATAGTGAATGCCCGGGTACTTGAAATAGCCGCCCGCCTTGCCGGCCACCAGGATCGGATAGTCGCGCAGGTTGTGCAGGCGACCGTCTGAGGTGTCGGTGCTGGCCATGATGGCGCAGCTATCGAGGACGTTGCCGGCGCCCTCGGGGACGGCCTTCAGCGACGCCAGCAGCACGCCGAACATCTTCATGGTGAACACCGTCGACGCCTGGACCAGCGGCTGGTCGCCCGGTTCGTCGTGGGTCAACTGGTGGTGCCCTTCGCTCAGGCCGACCTGCCAGTAGACGGTGCTGGCGGTGCTGCCCGAGAACATCATCGAGAAGACGCGCGTGCGGTTGCAGGCCAGCGCGATGGCCAGCAGGTCGCTCATCGCCTTGGTCTTCTCCTCGGTCTGCTCCTTGCCGTTCTGATCGGGATAGCTGCTGGGCTTTGTCGGCAGCTTGCACGCCATGGGCGCTGGCTGCGCGGTGATGGACAGCCGGTTCTCGATCGACCGGATGCCGTCGGCGTGTTTGTCCAGGCGGGCCTTGTCGGCCGTGCCCGATTTGGCGCGCACCTTGTTGAAATCTCCCAGCACGACGTCCAGCACGCTTTTCCGAAAGGCCAGCGACGGATCGGTGGTCGGCGTGCCGCCGCCGGTGGGCGGCGTGAAATTCGTGCCGAAAAGCCGGTTGAAGACCGAGACCGGATCGTAGATGGGCTGGTTCGGCGAATCGGGACCATTGTGCGACAGGTACTGCAGCGACGTCCCCTCGGCGGAGTTGATCCGGTTCGAGATCCCCACCTCGATCGACGGGAAGGGGAGCCCCTTGCCGATGATGCCCGCCGCGACCTGGTCGATGCTGGGCTTGCTGAAGGTGGATCGATACGGGGCGCCGCCGGCGGGCTGCGAGATCAGCGGCGCACCGGAAAGAATTCCCACGGTGCCGGCGTGGTGCCCGCGCTGATCGCCCGACGTGATGCGGGTACCCGACACGACGTTGACGTATTCCTTGACGCCGGCGGCGGCCAGCGGCGCCAGCGACGGGCTGGGCGTCCAGTTCGGCCCTTGATCGACCGGGGTCCAGCGATCAGGTTTCACGCCGTTGCCCCAGAAGAAGATTCCCATGCGGGTGGGGATGGCCGCTCCGTCGGCGTACGCGGTCCCGTTGCCGTTGAACATCGCCTCCAGCGGTGGCAGCGCGACACCAATGCCGACGCCACCCATGGCTCCGCGAAGAACCGCGCGTCGACTGATTCGGGATCTCGACATGTGGGCCGTCTCCTTGTTCCCAGGCTGGTCTAGCCGCTTGCGCAGACGACGGGAGTCTAGCCGCGACCGTCGCCTTTTTGTGAAAAATTTTTAGTAAATGCTGCTATAAACGCCTGCGACGTCGACGCGCCAGAGCAGGGCTAACGGCTAGATAATCTTCGGGAGGTCGGACCATGAGCGAGCGCAAACGGGGGCAGCATCGCCGATACGCGGTCAACCGGTTTGCGCTGGTGGCGGTGGCCGCGCTGGTCGGTCCGATTGGCTGCTCCGGCAGCGTCGGCACTGGTCCCGGCGGCGGCCCCGGCCCGGGCAACGGTGGTGGCAATGGAAACGGCGGCAACAGCGGCATGGGCGGGACGAACATGCCGCCGATACCGGGCGAGTTCACGCCATCGCCGGGCGGCCTGCGCCGTCTGACCGCTCTGCAATATCGCAACAGCATCGCCGATCTGTTTGGCGGCGCCGTCACCGTGACCAGCGACCTTGAACCCGACACGTCGCTCAGCGGATTCGCGTCCATCGGCGCCGCGCGCATCAGCCTGTCGGGGCACGTCGTCGAGCAGTTCGAGACCTCCGCGCTGGATCTGGCCAAGCAGGCGCTGGCCGACCCGACAAAGCGGGCGGCGTTCGTCGGCTGCAACCCCACCGCCGCCACCGACGACAACTGCACCCAGGCGTTCATCAAGAAGTTCGGGCGTCGTGCCTGGCGCCGTCCGCTGGCCGACGACGAGGTCACCGCGTACAGCAACCTGACCAAGTCGATCCAGACGTCGCTGAAGAGCTACTTCGGCGGGCTGGAGTACGGGCTGGCGGCGATCCTGCAGTCGCCGCACTTCATCTATCGCGAGGAGTTCGGCGCGCCCGATCCGGCCAAACCGTCGCGCATGATCTTCAACGACTACGAGCTGGCGACGCGGCTGTCGTACTTTCTGTGGAACACCACGCCCGACGACGCGCTGCTGGACGCCGCCGACGCCAAGCAGCTCAGCGACGCCAAGGGATTCGCCGCGCAGGTGGATCGCCTGCTGAAATCGCCGCGCGCCGCCGCCGGCGTGCAGACATTCTTCAGCGAGTACTATCGCCTGAACGATCTGGACAACCTGCCCCAGCTGCCGACCGTCTATCCCCAGCGCACGCCCACCCTGGGTCCGGCCATGCGCGAGGAGACCACGCGTTTTCTGGCCGACATCGCCATCACGCGCGACGGCGATTTTCGCGACATGTTCGATTCGCCGACGACGTTCGTGAACGCCGAGCTGGCCAATCTGTACGGGCTGCCGCCGGTCAGCGGGACGGACTTTGTGAAAGCCACCTTGCCGGACAACGGCATTCGCGCTGGTTACCTGGGGCAGGGGAGCTTCCTGGCCCTGAACGCGCATTCGAACACCACCTCGCCCACCCTGCGCGGCAAGTTCATTCGCGAGATGTTGATGTGCCAGACCGTGCCGCCGCCGCCCAACGCCGTGCCGCCGCTGCCGATGGACACCGGGACCGCCCTGAAGACCATGCGGCAAAAGCTGGAGATTCACCGCCAGGTCGAGCCGTGCAAGACCTGCCATTCGATCATGGACCCGCTGGGCCTGGCCTTCGAAAACTTCGACGGCATCGGCGCCTATCGCACCATGGAGGTGGGGCAGACCATCGACGCCACCGGCGATCTGGACGGCGTCAAGTTCAACGGCCCGCGCGAACTGGCCAAGTTGCTGCGCAGCAACCCGGCCGTGCTGACCTGCGTGGCGCGCAACCTTTATCGTTACGTCACCGGCCACATCGAAGACAGCGGCGAAGAGCCGGCCATCACCCAGCTGGCCAAAGGTTTCGAGGACGGCAAGTTCCACTTCAGCGCGCTGGTGGGCGGCATGGTGCAAAGCGCGGGCTTTGTCTACGCGGCGCCGCCGTCGAATGATCCTCTTCCCGGCGGCGGCAGCGGAGGAACCGGCGGTGGTGGCTCGGGCGGCGCAGGCGTCGACGCCGGTCCGGTCGACAGTGGCCGCCCCGACAGTGGTTCGACGGACGTCGGCATGGTGCCCACCGGGCCGCTCAGCTATGCCAAGCACATCGCGCCCATCATCGCCGCCAAGTGCACGCCTTGCCACACCACGCAGGCGATGGCCGGGTTCAACTTTACCTACGACAACCTGGTGACCAACTCGGCCGTCACCAACACCATCACCAAGCCGTGCGACTTCCTGAACCCGCAGCCAAAGCGCATCGCCGCCGGCGACCCCGACCACAGCCTGCTGTGGATCAAGGTCTCCAGCGACAACGTGGCTCTGGCCTCGCACATGTGCGGCGAGCACATGCCGCAGCTGAAGTCGGGGATCGTATTGACCACGGTCGAGCTGGACACCATCCACAACTGGATCCGCGACGGCGCAAAACCATAGGTGCGCGGCGCGAGGTTGGGTTTCTAGCGACCGACGGCCGACGATCCAGGCCGCTGGCTATGCCGAGGCTGCGCTTCCGCTCCTCAAGTACATTAAGTACGTTCCGGTGCGGTTCTCGCCTCGGCTACGCCATCGGCCCGGCTTGTCGGCCGGGTTTTGAAGCGGCGTTGACGGACTGAAGACATCGACCAAGGGTTACCGCCCGGTGCCAGGTGCCCGGGCGGGTTACTTTGTGGCGCAGGGCTCGTCAGACGTAGCGGCCGATTTTGGCTACCAGCCAGCCGAAGACGACGGCGCCGATGACCGTGCGCAGGGGGTTCTTCTTGACCATCTTTTCGATGCTGCCCCGCCAGCCTTCCATGGCTTTTCGCGCGTCCTCGACGCGTTCGGGAACCCGTTCCAGTTCATTGGCGAGGTCAGAGATCATGGAAATTTCTCGTGCCTTCTCTTTCGACATGACGTGTTCTCCTGATCGTGGGTAGCGTCATGGCGACGCCTCAGCGAACGAATGCAGGCGGTATGCCACTGTCGCGACGAGGGGAACAACCTCGCTATGGAAGGCGGCGGTCGATCAGCAGACGGCGTTCGAGCCACAGGCTGTAACGGGACAGCGAGAAGCAAGCCAGCCAGTACAGGAAGGAGATGAACAGGTACCCCTCCAGGTAGAACGGCCGCCAGGTGGGGTCGCCGCCCAGGGCCAGGGACAGGGCGCCGGTCAGTTCATAGAGGCCGACCACGGTGACCAGTGATGAATCCTTCAGGGTGCCGATGATGCTGTTCATCAATGCGGGCACCACGGCTCGCAACGCCTGGGGGAGAACGACGTGTCGCTGCAGCTGCCAGCGGCCCAGGCCCAGCGCACGCGCCGAGTCGATCTGACCGGGAGGCACGGATTGCAGGCCGCCGCGAATCACCTCGGCCAGATAGGCCGCCGAAAATAGAGCCAGACCGATCAGCACGCGCACCACGACGTCGGGCTGCAGGCCGACCGGCATCAGCAAGGGCAACATGAAGGCGGCCATGAACAGCACGGAGATCAGCGGCACGCCGCGCACGATCTCGATGTACGTGCGGCAGAGGGCGCGAAGCAGCGGCAGCTCTGAACGACGACCGAGGGCCAGCAGCATCCCCAGCGGCAGCGCCAGGAAGAGTCCCAGCAGCGACAGCAGCAGTGACAGCGGCAGCCCGCCCCAGCGCGACGTCGGCACCGGCGGCAAGCCGAGCGCGTTGCTTCCGTGCATGAGCAGCAAGAAGGCGCCCAGCCCGACGAGCCAGGAGACGGCCAGCCAGGGGCGCCAGAAGCGGGGCAGGCCGCTCATGACCACCAGGACGACCAGCACCGTGGTCCCCACCGCCGGCCGCCATTGCTGATCGTACGGATAACGACCAAAGACGATGGCCCGAAATTTTTCACCGACCACGCCCCAGCAGGCGCCGGCATGATCCAGGGCGCGGCATGCGTCGGCGTCGGCGCGAAAGACCGCCCGGGCCACGCCCCAGCCGAAAAAGCGCGTGGCCAGAACCACCATCGCCACCACCAGCGCCGACGTCGCGGCGATGCGCCAGGGAGACCCGAACAGATCCTGGCGCCAGGGGGCGGCGCGTGAAGGGGCGTTCATGTTATCCCTCGCAGGGCGACCCGCGTGTTGTAACGGTTCATGGCCGCTGACGTCAGCAGCGACAGGGCCAGATAGATCCCGGTGATGACCGTGATGCACTCGAAGGCGCGCCCGGTCTGGTTGAGGACGGTGTTGCTGATGGAGACCAGCTCGGGGTAGCCGACGGCGACGCCCAATGTGGAGTTCTTGGTCAGGTTCAGGTACTGGTTCGTCAGCGACGGGACGATCACCCGCAACGCCTGCGGCAGCACCACCCAGCGCAAGATCTGGCGCGGGCGCAGCCCCTGGGACTGCGCCGCCTGCACCTGATCGCTCGACACCGACTGAATGCCCGCCCGCACCACCTCCGAGACGAAGGCGGCGGTGTACACGGTCAAGGCCAGCAGCACGGCCAGGAACTCCGGCGTGACGGCGGCGCCGCCCGAGACGTTGAAGGGCCCCAGCAGCGGGCGATCGAGGATCAGCGGCCACAGATGCTGCGGCCGCGCCGACAGCGGCCAGGGAAAGGCCAGGCCGCTCTTGCTCAGAAAGACGCCGCCCGGCAGCCGCCACGCCTCGCCGGCGTCGGGCAACAGCGACGTCAGGGCGAAGTACCACATCAGCAGCTGCACCAGGAGAGGCACGTTGCGCACGATCTCGACGTAGGCCGCGCAGACGGCGCGCGCCGGTCGATAGCGGACCAGCCTTCCCACGCCGATCGCCGTCCCCAGCACGGTGGTCAGCACCATGGCTGGCAGCGCGACGCGCACGGTGTTGGTCAGCCCCACCGCAAAGGCGCGCCCGATCGATCGCTGTGAATCAAACGACAGCCAGCTCTCGCCGATCTCGAAGCCGGCCGGCTGCGACAGAAAATGAAAGCCGGCCTGAATGCCGCGCGCCCGCAGCGCCGCCAGCGCGTGGGCCAGCAGCGCCCACAGGATCAGCGCCACGCCCGCCAGCACACCGGCCTGCAGCGCCCAGGCACGCCGGTCGCGGCGGGGAGGCGGGCCGCCGGTCATCGCAGGGGAGGCGCGTAGATGAGGCCGCCCTTGCTCCACAGGTTGTTGAGGCCGCGCGGAAGCTTCAACACCGACCTGGGACCGACGTTGCGCTCGAAGATCTCGCCGTAATTGCCGACGGCCTTGATGGCGCGGAAGGCCCACTCCTTGTCCAGGCCCAGCAGCTTGCCGGTGTCCTCCGACGTGCCCACGATCCGCTGGACGATCGGATCGGTGCTGCCGGCCTTGGCCGCGTCGACGTTGCCCTGGCCCAGGCCGTTCTCCTCCGCTTCGATGAGGGCGAAGATGACCCACTTGACGATGGCGAACCATTCGTCGTCGCCGCGCCGGACCAGGGGGCCCAGCGGCTCCTTGGAGATCACCTCGGGCAAGATGACGTAGTCGTCAGGGTTCTTCGCCTCCTTGTTGCGCAGCCCGGCCAGCCCGGAGACGTCGGTGGTGTAGGCCTGGCAGCGGCCGGCAAAGAACGCCTTGAAGGCCGCCTCGAATCCTTCGAACACCACCGTCTTCACCTTCAGGTTCTGGGCGCGGAAGAAATCGGCGACGTTCTTTTCGTTGGTGGTGCCCGATTGCACGCAGATCTCGGCGTTCTTCAGCTGCTTGGCGCTGGTCAGCTTCAATTTCTTCGGGACCAGGAAACCCTGGCCGTCAAAGTAGGTGATGGCGGCGAAATGAAATCCCAGGGACACG
>DATLVT010000376.1:0-3321 GCA_035577105.1 Polyangia bacterium | reverse complement strand
TGGACGGCGTGACGACGGCGGCCGTGCTGGCGTCGACGCTGCGCGCTTTTGGCGGCGAGGTCATTCCACGCGTGGCCAGCCGGCAGGCGGGATATGGCCTGGGCGTGGCGGACGTGGCGCGTTTTGCCGACGACGGCTGCGCGGTGGTGATCACCGGCGACTGCGGCACCAGCGACTTCGAGGCGCTGGCGCTGGGGCGCGCGCGTGGGCTGGACATCATCGTCATCGACCACCATCAGATTCCGTCCGGTGAATCGCCGGCCTTCGCCCTCATCAACCCTCATCGCGCCGACGATCGGTTTCCCTTCAAGGGGCTGGCGTCGTGCGGGGTGGCTTTCTACCTGGCGGCGGCCTTGCGTTCGCACCTGCGCGATCGGGGCGCCGCCTTCGATCCGCGCGACCTGCTGGATCTGGTGGCGCTGGGCAGCGTGGCGGACATGGTGCCGCTGATCGATGAAAACCGGATTTTGGTCGCCGCCGGTCTGCGGGTCCTGGGTGCGCGCAAGCGCCCGGGGATCGCCGCCCTGTGCGAGGCGGCCAAGATCGACGAAGGCCCCCTCGACGCCGAGGACATCAGCTTTCGTCTGGCGCCGCGGCTGAACGCCGCCGGTCGTCTGGGAGAGGCGCAGCTGGCCCTGGACGTCCTGCTGGCCGCCAACGCCGAGGACGCCCGGCGATTGACGGCGGAGCTGGACGATCGCAACCGCGAACGGCAGCGCATTCAAGAAGGCGTGTGGCTGGCGGCCCTGGAGGTCGCCGAAGGGCACGCCCAGGACGCCGCGCTGGTGGTGGGCGCCGACGGATGGCACCCGGGCGTGGTGGGGATCATCGCCGCCAAGCTGGTCGAGAAGTTCGCGCGGCCGGTGGTGGTGATCGGATTCGAGAACGGTCAGGGGCGTGGATCGGCGCGGACCATCCCGGGGTTCAACCTCTACGAGGCGCTGGTCGAGTGCCGCGCCCACCTCACCCGGTTTGGCGGTCACGCCGCGGCGGCGGGGATGAGCCTTGCATTCGAGAAGCTGGATGACTTTCGCCGCACCTTCGTGGCGCACGCCCAGCGCGCGCTGCAGTCGTCGGTGGCTCGCACGGTCGCCGTCGACGCGGTGATCGATCTCGGCGATCTGGACGCGAACATGGCCGAGGACCTGGGTCGCCTGGCGCCCTTCGGGGCGGCCAACGCCGAGCCGTTGCTGGCCTTCGCCGGGGTGACGGCGCAGTCAACGCGACGGGTGGGGCAGGGGCATCTGCAGCTGACCCTGGCTCATCGCGGTTCGCTCAGCGACGCCATCGCCTTCGGGATGGCCGATCGCGATCCTGGCAGCGGGACCAGCATTGACGTGGTGGCCACCGCCGAGCTGGACACGTACCGGGGCGCCCGCCGCACGCGTCTCAAGATCCGGCACCTTCACACCAGCCGGCCGGTTTGATCGAACAGGACAGCCGCCGTGGGACGCACGCCTTTACATTCCGGTGAGGAGCCGGCCGCGGAAAATCCGCGGCGGGTCCTGTCGTTGCTGCCGCGCCGCAACCTGCGGCGCGCGCTCTTTCTCCTGCTGGCGTTCCTGGCGGTGCTGGCCATCAAACATGCCGGCGGCAGCTTCGGTCACCTCTTCGATGCGTTCAGTCCCACCGGAGGCGCAGCGGTGCCCGCGCCGCCAGAGCCGAAGAATGATCGTTCGTATCACCTGCGGGTCGCGCCGCCACCGTGACTGACGCTCACAGCTTGCGGTGACGCAGGCAGGGCAGGCTGCCGCGGACGCGGTCTTGATAGGCGAAGTCCAGGCGGGCCAGGGCGAACCCTTCGTGGTCGCCACACTCGGCGATGACCGCTCCCCAGGGATCGGCGATCAACGCATGGCCATAGCTGAACCGTTTGCCGCCGTGCCATCCAAACTGCGCCGGGGCGATCACGAACACCTGGTTCTCCACGGCGCGTGCTCGCAGCAAGAGGTGCCAGTGATCTTTGCCGGTCTCGCGCGTGAACGCCGACGGAACGGCGATCATGCGCGCCTGCCGCTCGCCCAGGCGCCGGAACAGCTCCGGGAAGCGCAGGTCGTAGCAGATGGTCAGCCCCAGCCCGCCCCAGGGCGTCTCGGCCAGGACCACGTCGTCACCGGCGTCGACGGATTCGGATTCACGGAATTGCATGCCGCCCGGCACGTCGACGTCGAACAGGTGGACCTTGCGATAACGGGCGATGATGGCGCCCTTGGGATCCAGCAGGAGGGAGGTGTTTCGAATGCTGCCTGGTCGCAGGCCCTTCTCCGGGAAACCGCCCAGCAGCAGCCACACCGATGTGCTGCGGGCCAGGTCGCGCATGGCGGTCAGGATTGGCCCGGTGGCGTCGTCTGCGGTCGATTCGGCGATCGCGGCGCGGTGATCCCGGTCGCTGCCCAGAAAGGCGAAATTTTCCGGGAGTCCCACAAACTCGGCGCCGGACGCCCGCGCGTCGGTCACCAAAGCCTGGCAACGGGCCAGATTCCGCGCGACGTCATCGGTCGACGTCAGCTGGACGGCGGCTGCCACTAGTAGGGTCATCGGCGCTGTAACCTAGCACGGCGTGACGATCCCGAAGGCTATTGCGCCGGAACAAAAAACCAGCGACGGCGACACGTTAGGACTCAAATCCCCCCGTTGCCCTCCCTTGCGCCCCTGAGATCAGCGTGTTATAAACCGCGCTCTGAAATTTTGCGCTTCCGCCTAGCAAAGGTGGGCCGCGAGCCCGCCTTTTTTATTGTCCGAAACAGAACGAAACAATTGGATGCGAAAGGAGATACAAGATTTGTGGACGCTGGCTGAGCCCTACGTCAACGACGCGGGGTTCGACTTGGTAGAGGTCCAATCGGGGCGAGAAGCCTCTGGTTGGGTCGTGCGCCTGTTCATCGACCGACTTCCTCAGGCCGAGAGCGACAGCCCTGCCAATTCAGCGACCATCTGTCACGAAGACTGCGAACGGGTCAGCCGGGACATTTCGGCGGCCCTGGACGTGGCGGATCTGATCCCCCACGCGTATCAACTGGAAGTCAGCTCGCCAGGGCTTGATCGGCCCCTTCGGCGAGAGCGAGATTTTGCTCGGTTTGTCGGACGGAGCGCGCGCATTCGGCTCTCGGAGGGCGTGGAGGGGAGACGCAATTTCTCCGGTACGCTTCGCGGGGCCCATGATGGCCTCGTGGAGATCGAGTGTGATGGCCGGTCTTACCAGCTTCCCATCTCCGGGATTATGCAAGCGAAGCTTGTTCCGGATTGGGAGGCAGAATTCCACCGGAGCGCTTCATGAATGAAGGTGCCGCCTTAGGCCTGGTCCTCGATCAGGTTTCCAAA